>NZ_JBSHAP010000110.1:0-31410 GCF_053611565.1 Kitasatospora sp. NPDC054795 | reverse complement strand
CGGCCGGGCCCCCCACCCCGGCCGGGCGCCGCCCGTCCCCGCTCCCGCTGTCCGAAGGGCCCCGCCGGGGCCCGGGCCGGCCGTTACGGCTGTCCGGGCCGCCCGAGCAGCCCCGCCACGTGCTCCGGCGTGGCCACCGGGCAGACCTTGTGCACGAAGTCCCGCCGCAGCGCGTGGTACGGCTCGCCCGCCCGGTAGAAGTTGGCGTGCATCCGGCGCAGTTCCTCCGCCCGGTACTCGGCCAGCGGCTTGGCCTCCTCGTCGGCCGCCCGGCGGCGCTTCTTGTCCACCAGCCGCCCGGTGAGATCCGGCGCGGCGGCGATCCGGGCCGCCTCGCGCGCCACCCAGCGGCGGAACCCGGCCGCGTCCCCGCCGACCGTGCGGTCCACCAGGCCGATCCGGCGGGCGTGGTCGGCGCCGACCGGCAGCGCCTCGGCGGTGAGCCGCTCGGCCTGCTCGGCGCCGACCCGGCGGGGCAGGGTGTACGTCCAGTACTCGGAGCCGTACAGGCCCATCAGCCGGTAGTGCGGGTTGAGCACCGCCGACTCCCGGCACCACACCTCGTCGGCGGCCAGCGCCGCCATCAGCCCGCCGGCGGCCGCGTTCCCGGCCAGCGCCGCCACCGTCACCTTGTCCGTCGTGGTCAGCACCGCCTCGACGAAGTCGTCCATCGCGTTGATGTTCTCCCAGGACTCCAGCGCCGGGAAGGCCGCGCCCTGGATGACGTTGAGCTGGATCCCGTTGGAGTAGAAGTCCCGGGGCGCGCCGAGCACCAGCACCGAGGTCGGCCGGTCGGCCGCCTCCCGGTAGGCGGTGAGCAGCCGGCGGCACTGCTCGGTGCTCATCGCCCCGCCCGCGTGGGCGAATTCGAGGAAACCGACCTCGCCCTCCTCGCGGTAGCGCAGCTCCGACCAGGTGTCCCGGCCGCCCGCCCGCTCCGGGCTCACCGGCACCTCGCGGACCCGGTACAGCTCGTCGGCGAGCACCGTGGCGGCCGGCAGCTTGAAGGTGACCGGCCCGCCGGGGGTGCGGCGCGGGCGCAGCTGCGGTATCCACACCGCGCCGTCCACGGTGGCCCGGCAGATCGCGCCGTCCCGGGTGGCCAGCACGGCGCCGGGCACCGGGCCGCGCAGTTCGTCCTCGGGGTGGCCGCCGTGCAGGAAGAACTCCCGTCCGTACAGCTCGTCCAGGACGCCGGGCTGGGAGTCGGCGGCGCGCAGCCTGCGCAGCACGGTGGCGGTGCCGTCCCGCTCCCAGTCGATCCGGCGTTCCTCCTGGCGCAGGAAGGGACGCGCTTCGCCGTGCACGTCCGGCCGGGCGTAGTCCAGCGGCTCGGGGGTGAACAGCCCGCCCTCGTACCGCTGGACGGCCAGCAGGACGGCCTCGGCGGCGGCGTCGGCGAGCTCGCCCCGGTACAACTCGCTCTTGCCGCAGGCGGGGACGGGGAACTCGACGGACGCCCAGATGTCGCCGGCGTCCATCTCCGCGACGGCCTGCAGCACGGTGACGCCCCAGCGCTCCACCCCCTCGGTGATCGCCCGGTCGAGCGAGGAGGGGCCGCGGTCGCCCTTGGGGCCCGGGTGCACGATCAGGACGGTCCGGGTGGACCAGATGGCCTGCGGGACGGCCTTGGTGAGCATCGGGCAGATGATCAGCTCGGGGTCGGTGCGGGCCACCGCCGCCCTCATCCGCTCGTCGTCGAGGGCGAGTTGGACGGCGACCTGGTGGCCGCGCTCGCGCAGGGCGGTGTGGACGCGCTGGGTCAGGCTGTTGAACGCGCTGGCGATCAGGAGAATGCGCAAGGAGGGCCTCCGGCGGGAACTGGGGTCGCGCGCAGGCGATGAAACCAGGGCATGGACACGTAATGATTACGGTCCGTACCTGGGCGCTCTACCCTCACGCACCCCGCACACCTGCGCCCCGCGTTTCGCCGGATCTCCCCAAGTCCCCGCTCCGGTCGAGTACTCTTCCCCGCCCGGCCCGGCTCAGCGCGGGAACGCCCTGCGGGCCCGCCAGGTGGTGTGCTCCCGGGAGACCGCGTCCTCGGCCTCGGCGGCCAGCCGGGCCCAGCCCGCCTCGGCGTCCGGCGCCCGGAGGTCGAGGTCGGACAGCTGGTTGCCGACGTTCTCCAGCTCGCGCGCGGCCAGTTGGTAGGCGGCGGCCAGCGGGCCGAGCTGCTTGAGCTGCGTCCAGGCGATGATCGCCGCGGCCGCGGCCGAGGTGGCCCCGAACAGGTGCACCGGCAGCGCGCCGGTGGCCTGGGCGACGGCCGCCGCGGCACCGACGATGATCAGCACCGCGACGCCGAGCCCCCAGGAGACCGCCTGCGAGTCGCAGGCCTCGGCCCGGGAGCGGTACCAGGTGCGCTGGCCCTCGACCCGGGTGCGCAGGTAGAGGGTGCGCCGCGCGGTCAGGCTCTCGGCGCGCCGGCGGCGCATCTCCGGGGTGATCTCGGCGACGCTGCCGGGCGGCACGATCTCCGGGTCCTCGAAGGCCCGCAGCACGTCCTCGACCTGGAGCAGGTAGCCGCGGTCGACGTCCGCGGACTCGGCCGGGCCGTCGAACGGCCAGGCCCGGACGGTGTACTTCCAGGCCAGCGTCTTGACCGACTCGGCCGCCGCCCGGGCCTGGTACCAGCGGCCCTGCGGGTTGCTGCGGCGCAGCCGGGACCAGAAGTAGCCGGCCACCAGGAAGGCGGCGACCGAGAACAGCGGCCAGACGTCGAAGTCGCCCTTGTCGTCCGGGCCCGGGAACGACCCGATCACCGCGGCGACCACCAGCATCGCGATCAGCCCGCGGTACCAGCGCAGCGTCTCGCGCTGGCCGTCCAGCGAGGCCTTGTCCGTCGTCCAGAACAGCTCCGGCAGCAGCTGTGCCTCGACGCCCCCCGGCGGATCCTGTTGCACCATCGGTCGAGTCCCCTCCCCCTTCTCCGTCCAGGCAGTATTCCCACCGCCAACTCGCCTACACGAGTGCCTTTTTGACAACTTCTGACGGCCGGCCATTGCCCGCCCTCCCGGTAACCGGTAAAAACGGTTACATGCCGCTGCACTGGAAGCTCGTCATCGACTGCGCCGATCCGCACCGCCAGGCCGCCTTCTGGGCCGCCGCCCTGGAGTACAGGCAGGAGGACCACGGCGCGCTGATCACCCGGCTGCTCGCCGCCGGCGCGGTCGGCCCGGAGGACCTCACCGAGCTGGACGGCCGCCCGGCCTGGCGCTCCCTGGCCGCCGTCCGCCACCCCGAGGACCCGTTCGATCCGGCCTCGGACACCGGCCTCGGCCGCCGTGTCCTGTTCCAGGCCGTCCCCGAGCCCAAGCGGGGCAAGAACCGCCTGCACCTCGACGTCCACCCCGGCCCGGGCGGGCGCGAGGCCACCGTCGCCCGCCTCGGATCCCTCGGCGCCACCGTCCTGCGGCACGTCGAGGAACCCGGCGGCGCCTGGACCGTCATACAGGACCCGGAGGGCAACGAGTTCTGCGTCCACTGACCGGACGGCCGCCCGCGGGAACGCCGGAGCCCCGCCCTCCCGGAACCGGGGGGACGGGGCTCGGTCGGCGTACGGCGTCAGAGCAGGCCGAAGGCCGGCATCAGGTAGTAGAAGGCGAACACCGTCGCCACCGCGTACATCGGGACGGGCACCTCGCGGCCGCGGCCGGCGGCCAGGCGCATCACGCAGAAGACGATGAAGCCCATGCCGATGCCGTTGGTGATGCTGTAGGTGAACGGCATCATCACGATGGTCACGAAGGCCGGGATCGCGATCGTGTAGTCGGCCCAGTCGATCGCCTTGATCGAGTTGGCCAGGATCAGGAAGCCGACGGTGACCAGGGCCGGGGTGGCGGCCTGGGCCGGGACCATGGTGGCGAGCGGGGTGAGGAAGAGCGCCACCACGAAGAGCAGGCCGGTGACGATCGAGGCGAAGCCGGTCCGGGCGCCCTCGCCGACGCCGGCGGTGGACTCGACGAAGCAGGTGTTGGCGGAGGCCGAGGTGGCGCCGCCGGCCGCGGTGGCGATGCCGTCGACCATCAGGACCTTGTTGATGCCGGGCAGGTCGCCCTTCTCGTCCAGCAGGTGGGCCTCGTCGGCCACGCCGAGGATGGTGCCCATCGCGTCGAAGAAGCAGGACATCAGCACGGTGAAGACGAAGAGCAGGCCGGTCAGCACGCCGACCTTCTCGAAGCCGCCGAACAGGCTGACCTTGCCGACCAGTCCGAAGTCCGGCGCGGAGACCGGGTTGCCCGGCCAGGTCGGGACGGTGAGGCCCCACTTGGCCGCCGGGACGTCGGCCACCTTGTCGATGACCGCGGCGAGCGCGGTGGAGACCGCGATGCTGATCAGGATGGCGCCGGGCACCTTGCGGATCAGCAGGACCAGGGTGAGCAGCAGGCCGACCACGAAGATCAGCACCGGGAAGCCGAGCAGGTGCCCGTTGCCGCCGAGCTGGAGCGGGACGGTGGTGTGGGCGGCGTCCGGGACGCGGCTGACGAAGCCTGAGTCGACCAGGCCGACCAGGCTGATGAACAGACCGATACCGATCGCGATGGCCTTGCGCAGGCCGAGCGGGACGGCGTTCATGACGCGCTCGCGCAGACCGGTGGCGACCAGCAGCATGATCGCGAAACCGGCCAGCACGACCATGCCCATGGCGTCCGGCCAGGTCATCCTGGGAGCGAGCTGGAGCGCCACGATCGTGTTGACGCCGAGGCCGGCGGCCAGGCCGATCGGGACGTTGCCGATGACGCCCATCAGCAGGGTGGTGAGACCCGCGGTGAGGGCGGTGGCGGTGACCAGCTGGCCGCTGTCCAGGTGGGCCCCGGTGACGTCGGTGCCGCTGGCCAGGATGATCGGGTTCAGCACCAGGATGTACGCCATGGTGAAGAAGGTGGCGACACCACCGCGGATCTCGCGCGGCAGGGTGGAGCCTCGCTCGCTGATCCGGAAGAAGCGGTCGACGGCGCTCGTGGGGGGCTTCGGCGCGGCGTCGGCGGGTTCGGGCGACTCGGTGGTCGGCTGGACCACAGGCATGCGTGCGTCCTCTGTGGGGGAGCTGAGGAGGGGGTGGGGGACGCCCGGGGCGACGGTGGCCGGGCGCAGATCTTTAAGTATGGTTTCCCGATCGCACACGCGCTATCTTCGCGCGTAGAGCCTGCGGGGGGCCTGCGGGGCGCCTGCAGGGGGCCCGCGGGGGGCCCGGCACCCGCGCAGCCGCCCCACCGCACCGTACGCTAGACCCCATGCCCAAGACGCCGCTGCACCCCTCGCCCCCTCCGCTGGAGGCCAACGACGTCGCCATCGTCGGCGGCGGCACGGTGCTGTGGTTCATCGCCTTCCTCGCCCTGCTCCCCTTCCAGGACAGCCTCTCCGCGCACGGCCACGGCACCTGGCCCTGGATCTGCCTCTCCGGCGGCCTGCTCGGCCTGATCGGCCTCTGGTACTGCCGCGCCCGGCGGGACGCGATCGCCCGCAGCCGCGCCGCCGAGGCGGCCGGACCGGCGCCGGGGCACACGGCCGAACGGGCGACCGGGGACGACGGCCAGGATCCGGCCACCCGGTCGGACTGAATGGTCCTTTAGCAGCACGCACCGGACATAAGGCGCCCGTAGAGTCGGTGCCATGACGCAGCCTGCCCAGCCAGCGGAAGAGCGGCCGACCGACGAAGACCGCCCGGACGGAGCGCACCCCCTCGGCCTGCTGCCCGGCAGACGCGGCGGCCTGACGGCCTCCGAGGTGGCCGAGCGGGTCGCGAAGGGTCAGGTCAACGACGTCCCCGTACGGTCCAGCCGGTCCACCCGGGAGATCGTCCGGGCCAACGTCTTCACCCGCTTCAACGCGATCATCGGCGTGATGTTCGGGATCATCCTGATCGTCGGTCCGATCCAGGACGGCCTGTTCGGCCTGGTCATCGTGGCCAACACGGCGATCGGCATCATCCAGGAGCTGCGCGCCAAGAAGACCCTGGACAGCCTGGCCCTGATCGGTGAGGCCCGACCGCAGGTCCGCCGGGACGGCGCCGTCCAGCAGATCGGCGTCTCCGAGATCGTCCTCGACGACACCGTGCTGCTCGGCATCGGCGACAAGGTGATCGTGGACGGCGAGGTCACCGAGGCGGACGGCCTGGAGGTCGACGAGTCGCTGCTCACCGGCGAACCCGATCCGGTCCTCAAGCAGCCCGGCGCCCAGGTGATGTCCGGCAGCTTCGTGGTGGCCGGTGCCGGCGCGTTCACCGCCACCAAGGTCGGCCGCGAGGCCTACGCGGCCCAGCTCGCCGAGGAGGCCAGCAAGTTCACCCTGGTGAAGTCGGAGCTGCGCTCCGGCATCGACAGCATCCTGCGGATCATCACCTACCTGCTGATCCCCACCGCCCTCGGCCTGATCATCAGCCAGCTGGCCGTCGAGGGCCGCGACTGGCAGGAGGCCGTACGGCGCATGGTGGCCGGCATCGTGCCGATGGTCCCCGAGGGGCTGGTGCTGCTGACCTCGGTCGCCTTCGCGATCGGCGTGGTCCGGCTCGGCCGCAAGCAGTGCCTGGTCCAGGAGCTCCCGGCGATCGAGGGCCTGGCCCGGGTGGACACCGTCTGCCTGGACAAGACCGGCACCCTCACCGAGGGCGGCATGGACGTGATCGACCTGCGGGTGCTCTCCGACGGGGAGCCCGGCGCCGTCGCCCCGGAGACGGTCAAGCACGCCCTGGCCGTGATGGCGGGCGCCGACGCCCGCCCCAACCCGTCCATGCAGGCGGTCATCGACGCGTACGGGCGCGGCGACGACGGCGCCCGCTCCGGCCACGACGGCTGGCGGGTGATCGAGGCGATGCCCTTCTCCTCCGCCCGCAAGTGGAGCGGCGTGCAGCTGCTGGAGCCGCAGGGCGGCGAGGCCAGCTGGCTGCTCGGCGCGCCCGACGTGCTGCTGCCCGCCGGACACCCGGCGCTGGCCGAGGTGGACGAGCTGGGCGCCCGGGGCCTGCGGGTGCTGCTGCTGGGCCGCACGCCCGTCCCGCTGGACGCCCCCGACCCGGCGGCCGACCTCACCCCGCTGGCCCTGGTGGTGCTCCAGCAGCGGCTGCGCTCGGACGCCGCCGAGACCCTGCGCTACTTCGAGAGCCAGCGGGTCCGGGCCAAGGTCATCTCCGGCGACGCGGCGGTCTCGGTCGGCGCGGTGGCCGGCCACCTGGGCCTGCCCGGCGCCGACCACCCGCTGGACGCCCGCTCCCTGCCCGCCGACCCGGAGGAGCTCGCCGAGACCGCCGACCGGACCAGCGTCTTCGGCCGGGTCACCCCGCAGCAGAAGCGCCAGCTGGTCGGGGCGCTGCAGTCCCGCGGCCACACCGTGGCGATGACCGGCGACGGCGTCAACGACGTGCTCGCCCTCAAGGACGCCGACATCGGCGTGGCGATGGGCACCGGCTCCGACGCCACCAAGGCGGTCGCCCAGATCGTGCTGCTGAACGACTCCTTCGCCTCGCTGCCGTCGGTGGTGGCCGAGGGCCGCCGGGTGATCGGCAACATCGAGCGGGTCGCTTCACTCTTCCTGGTGAAGACCGTCTACTCGGTCCTGCTGGCGCTCCTGGTGATCTTCACCCATTCGCCGTACCCGTTCCTGCCCCGGCACTCCACCGTGCTGTCCTCGCTGACCATCGGCATCCCGGCCTTCTTCCTCGCGCTCGCCCCCAACGACGAACGGGCCCGCACCGGCTTCGTGAAGCGCGTGCTGCGGCTGGCGATCCCCGGCGGGGTCATCGCCGGCACCGGCACCTTCGTCGCCTACTCGCTCGCCCGCGCCGACCACGCGACCGACCTCAAGGCCGACACCAGCGTGGCCACCCTGACGCTCTTCCTGATCGCCCTCTGGGTCCTCGCCATCGTCGCCCGCCCGTACAACTGGTGGCGCCTGCTGCTGATCGCCAGCATGGGCGGCGCCTTCGCGCTGGTGCTGCTGGTGCCCCCGCTGAAGTCCTTCTTCGACCTCTCCCTGGTCGGGTTCCGCGACCCGCTGATCGGCGTCGCCATCGCGGTGGTCTGCGGCATCGCCCTGGAGATCACCTGGCACGTCATGAAGCGCCGCGGCACGGAGTGACCCGCCCCGCGGGCCCGCCGGTCCGGGCGGGCCCGCAGGGAGCGCTCAGCCCTCGAAGTCGCGGGCGGCCGAGAGCTCGTAGGCGCGGTCCGGCTCGCTGAGGGCGGCCAGCACCTCGAAGCGGCGGTGCCACTGCCCGACCGACCAGGCCAGCCCGGCGGCCAGGCCCTCCGGAGTGGCCGCGTGCAGCAGACCGGGCACCGGCGGGACCTCGAACTCGTCGTCCTCGTCGCCGGCCTCGGCCAGCTCCGGGTCGTACGGCGGCTCCGGGGCGTCCGCCCCGGTGTCCCAGCGCCAGTCCACCGCCGCCTCTCCGCCGTCCGGCCCGACGACCAGCAGCTCCTCGTGCTCCTCGTAGGCGACCGGGCAGCCGGGCAGCAGTTCCCGCACCACCGCCGGGACCCGGTGCAGCACGCCCTCGGAGAGCACCCGGCCGCCCGCCACCTCGCTGGCCAGCGACACGTGCAGCCGCTCGGCGAGGTCGGCGGCCAGCGCCGGGGCGACCGGCAGCAGCGGGTACGGGTGCAGCAGCTGGACCAGGTCGGGGGCGTCGGCGACGACCGCCTCGGTGGCGTCCACCACCACCGTGTGGTCCGGCCGGCGCCCGGTGTCCGGGTCCAGCGGCGGCAGCGCCCGCACCACGTCCAGCGGCGCGATCCGCCCACGGTCCACCCGGGCCAGCGCGGTGTGGATGCCGTGCAGCTGACGGTGGCCGACCTCGGCCTCCGGGTCGGTCATCCGGTCCAGCACCTCGTCCGGCCCGTGCGGCTCGGCGAGCAGCGCGGCCAGCGTGGTGCGCACCCCGAGCGCGTGCAGGAACTGGTCGTCCAGGGTGGTGCGGGCCTCGTCGTACAGGCCGCGCAGCAGCGGGTCGGCCCCGGCGGCGCGCAGACCGGCCGGCTCCCGGCCCGCCAGCACCGGGTGGTCGCGCAGCCACCACGCGGTGTACGGCGGCAGGTCGGCGTACGAGCCGTCCGGCAGCAGGGTGCGCACCGGGGCGACCACGGCGTCCCGGTACGGCGGGCGGGCCAGCGCCGCGAGCGCCTCCGGCCAGGCGTCGTCGTCCACCAGGTCGAGGTCGCGCACGGCCAGCAGCTCGGCGGCCACCGGCGGGACGCCGACCGCCTCGTCGGCCTGCAGCGCCTCCAGCGCGTCCTCGGCCCACTCGGCGAGCCCGTCCGGCGCCTCGTCCAGCAGGCCGGTGGGATGGCCGCCGGCCGCGCGGTCGGCCGGGACGGTGGGGTCGAGCCGCTCCAGGTCGTCCGGGTCGAGCACCACGTCCTCGGCGCGCACCAGCACGAAGTCGGCCAGCACGCCGACGGCGGTCAGCACCTCCGGCCCCCAGCGCTCCAGCAGCTCGTCGTCCACCCAGCCGGCGTCCTCCTCGCGGGCGAGCGCGGCGAACGGGCTCCCGGGCAGCACGAGTTCGCCGGCCCGGGCGGGCTCGCCCTCGTCGTCGAGCAGCGCGAGCCGGGCCAGCCAGGGGTGGGCGCCAGGCTCCGGGGCGGCGGCCTTCACCAGGGCCAGGACGGCGTCGGCGAGTTCGAGCGCCGCGTCCAGGTCGTCCTCGGCCAGGTCGTAGGAGCGGGCGACGGCGGCCCGCACCTCGGGGGTGTCCAGCACCCCGGCCGGGGTGGCGGTGCCGGCGCCGAGCTTGGCCAGCAGCGGGTGGGCCGCCTCGGGGTGGGCCAGGCGCAGGTCGAGCGCGGCGAGCGCGCCCGCCAGCGACTCGGGGTAGCCGGGGAAGGCCGCCCAGTCGGCGTCCTCGGAGGGCAGCAGGACGCGCCGCGGCCCGGTGACCGTCCGCCCGTCGGCGAGCGGGACGGGCAGCGCACCAAGCGCCTCCGGGTCGGCCGCGCCCAGCGCCGCGTACAGGTTGCGCCACCAGGCGGGCTCGCGGTCCAGCCCGCCGAGCTGGTCCACCACCTCGGCCAGCGGCACCCGGCGCACGTTCAGCACCCGCAGCTCGGTGCGCCGCTCCAGGCCGGCCGGAAGCAGCCCCGGGAAGATCGGCGAGAGCGCCTCGACCACCGAGCCGTCCGCGCCCTCCAGCAGCGTCGCGTCCCGCGGCCGCAGCGCGGGCGTGCCCTCCTCGACCGGCGCCGGGTGCGGCAGGAACGGCGTCCCGGGCAGCCGGGAGAGCACCTCGGCGCGCAGCGCGTTGTCCAGCGCGCCCTGGCCGAGCGGGGCCGGGACGAGGCCGAGCGAGCCGAGGTCGGCGCCGCGGGCGCGCAGCAGCTCCGCGTAGCTGTCGGCGGCACGCTCGGTGAGGAAGTCGGCCAGCGGGCCGGGGGCGACGTGCCGGCGGGTGGAGTCCAGCGGGTACGAGGCGATCAGCAGCGCGGGCAGACCGACCGGCTCGTCGCTGGGGGTGGGCGCGTGCAGCACGGAAGCGATCCTGGGCCGCTGCGGGACGCCGTCCGGGCCGATCGGGACGGCCCAGGTCACCGTCCAGTACGGGCGGGCGCGCTCCTCGGTGGGCCGGTCGCCCAGCAGCTCGGCCGAGAGCGTGCCGGAGGCCCCGACGGTCTGCCAGACCGTCTGCCGCAGCCGGCCGCCCGCGTCGTCGGTGACGGTGACCTCGGTGACCCCGTCCGGGCGGGTCTCCGCGGCGTCCCGGGTGAGCGTCCGGGTGCCGTCCGGGGTCTCCACCACGACCTCGCGCAGGCCGGGCAGCGTGAGCAGCAGCGCGTCGTCGATCCCGGCCAGCAGACGGCGGGTCAGGTCCTCGGCGGCGGCGTCCCGCAGCGGCAGCACCACCACCGTGTCGTAGCCCGCCGGGGCCGGGCCCTCGGCCGCGAACGGCAGCCGCAGCAGCGGCACGTGGCCGTCCCGGCGGCGCAGTTCGTCGGCCAGCTCGGGCTGGGCCGCGGCCAGCGCCCGCGCCTCGCCGAGCGACCAGCGCACCCCGCCGGTCGCGCTCAGCACGGCGGGCTCGTCGGTGACCGCGAGGACGGCGGCGAAGCCGACCCCGAACCGGCCGACGGCGGGCGTCTCACCGCGCTTGGAGGAGGCGCGCAGGGTGGACAGCGACTCGACGGCGGCCTCGTCCAGCGGGGCGCCGGTGTTGGCGGCGGCGAGCACGCCGTCGGCGAGGGTCAGCCGCAGCCGGCCGGGGCCGTGCCCGGCCCGGACCGCCGCGTCGGCCGCGTTCTGCGCCAACTCGACCACCAGGCGGTCCCGGTAGCCGCCGAGCGCCAGCTCCTCCTCCGCGTTGGCGTCCTCCCGGAACCGGGCCGGCGAGGCGGCCCAGGCGGCCAGCACCCGTCGGCGCAGCGCGGCGCTGCCGAAGGGGTCCGCGAGGTGCTCGTCCGTGCCGCTGCCGATGATCCGAGGTTCCACTGGACCTGCCGCCTTCCGCTGCCCTGTTCGTCGTAGGGCATTCTTCCCTGCCCCACTGACTGCTCCCGACCACGGGCCCGCCGCCGGCGGGCCGGGGACGGCGCCGACGTCGGACCTGACGGCCTTTCCGCCGCCCGCCCGGCACCCGCCGTCCGCCGTCCGGAAAGCACCGCGGCCCGCACCGGTCGTTGACCGGGCGGGCCGCTGGAGCCTGGGCGCGCGCCCGGCTCAGGAGTGGCCGAGCTCCTCGGCCGGGGCGTCGGGTTCGACCGAGCCGGAGGCACGGTCGGGGTGCAGCGGGAGCGGCTCGACCACCAGCTCGTCCAGGATCAGCTCGGACGGCGCCGGCGGGGCCGGGATGACGGCCGCCTCGGAGTGCCCGCCGCAGCCGTACGCGAAGGAGACGATCTGGCCGTCGGCCGGGCCGAACTCGTTGCCGCACACGCCGAAGGCCTGTCCGAGCGAGCCGCCGATCGGGACCAGGAAGCCGCAGCTCGCGCACGAGGCCGGGGCGGCCTGCGCCATCGGGGTCTGCGAGCCGTGGGACTTCTCCCAGCGCTCGGCGGCCAGGTGCAGGCCGAGCCGGGACAGCACCCGGCTGCGGCCGAGGCCCAGCTCCTCGGCGACGGCGTCGATCCGGGCGCGGGCCGGGGCGGGCTGGACGTGCGGGTCGGTGACGACCAGGTCCTCGTCCTGCGCCAGGGCGACCGCGGAGTTCGGCGCGGGCTCGTCCTCGCCGGTCCAGCCGGGCTCCAGCCGCAGGTCGTCGGCGCCGGTGGGCAGCAGGTCGCCCGGGCCCATGTCGCCCGGGCGCAGCCGGTCGCTCCACGGCACCCACTGGGGCGCGAGCACCGCGTCGGGGCCGGGCAGCAGCACGACCTCGTCCAGCGTCACGTTCTTGGCACGCGGCGCACGGGCGACGGTGACCGCCCAGTGCCAGCCGCGGTAGGCCGCGTCGAGGCACTCGAAGGTGTGGGTGACGACGCGGTCGGCGTCCGCCTGGACACCCAGGTGCAGCCCGACGGCCTCCGCACCGACGGCCTCCTCGGCGGCCTGACGGGCGAGTTCGACGGCCTCGGCACAGAGCCGGTCGGGGGTACGGCTTCGCATCGCAGCACTCACGGCGTCGATTCTCTCCCAGTTCTTCTGTCGCCCACGGCGTGTTGCCTGTTCCGTCGCGGCTCGGTGTCCCTCGTCCATTCTGCGTGACCGGGAGCCCCCTCGGGTACCGGCCGCGCCGCTCGACCGGCCTGCCGGCGCCCCGGCGGGTCGGCGGGTCGACCTTGGGCAGGCTACCCGTCGGTCGGCGCCCCAGCACAGTCCGGGGCGGACCCGACCCTTCCGGGACCGCGCCGAACCGGGCCCGCTCCCGCGTCGGCCCGGCGATTCTGGGGCAGGATGGGCTTGTGGCGGACCACGACCCGTCGCAGCACGCACTGCGCGACCCACGGGCCGGCAGCCCCGACCCTACGGACGCCGTGCCGCGACAGCAGCCCCCGGTCCCCGGCGCGGACGAACCGCAGCCGGCGGACGGCCCCGGGCCGCCCGCGGACACCGTGGACCCCTCCGGGGCCGAAGCGCCGGACGGCCCCGTCCGGGCCCCGCGGGGGCCGGACGGGGCCGAGGACGAGGCCCCCGAGCCCCGCCGGCACTTCCTGATCCGCACCGCCTCCGCCGCCGGCTCCCGCACCGGCAAGGTGGTGCACGGCACCGGCCGCCGGATCCGCCGGGCCACCGCCGCCGAGGGCGCGGGCGAGTCCGGCCTCGCGAAGCTGATCGAGCTGCACGCACTCAACTCCTTCGGCGACATGCTGATCACCGTCGCGCTGGCGTCCACCATCTTCTTCTCGGTGCCCACCGGCGAGGCCCGCGGCCGGGTCGCGCTCTACCTGCTGATCACGATGGCCCCGTTCGCCCTGCTGGCCCCGGTGATCGGCCCGCTGCTGGACCGGCTGCCGCACGGCCGCCGGGCGGCCATGGCGATGGCGATGCTGGCCCGGGCGGTGCTGGCCTGGACGATGGCCGGGGTGATCGTCGGCGGCGGCATCGCGCTCTACCCGGAGGCGCTCGGCGTGCTGGTCGCGTCCAAGGCGTACGGCGTGGTGCGCAGCGTGGTGGTGCCGCGACTGCTGCCGAGCCGGCTGTCCCTGGTGAAGGCGAACTCCCGGGTCACCCTGGCCGGACTGCTGGCCACCGGCGTGGCGGCCGGGGTGGGCGGGCTGCTGCACCTGGTCGGGCCCGGCTGGCCGCTGCGCGGCGCCTTCCTGGTGTTCGTGGTCGGCACCCTGATGGCCTTCCACCTGCCGCCCGCGGTGGACTCCGCCAAGGGCGAGCAGCGCGCCGTCCTGCACGCCGAGGTGCACGGCGAGGGCTCGCACCTGATCCACCACAGGCCGCCGCCGGTCAAGGCCTCCCTGCGCACGGTCGGCCCCTCGGTGATCCTGGCGCTGCGGGCGATGTCGGCGATGAAGTGGCTGGTCGGCTTCCTGGTGATGTTCCTGGCCTTCCTGCTCCGGGAGGAGCCGATCGGCGGGCTGCAGCCGACGGTGGCGCTGGGCCTGGTGGCGCTGGCCGCCGGGACGGGCAACGCGCTGGGCTCGGTGCTCGGCTCCTGGCTGCGCACCCGAGGCCCGGAGAAGACCATCAGCGCGATGCTGCTGCTGGCGACCTGCGCGACGGCCGCGGCCGCGCTCTGGTACGGCGTGGTGACGGTGGTCGTGGTCGCCGCGGTGGCCGGGATGGCGGCCTCGCTGGGCAAGCTGGCCCTGGACGCGCTGATCCAGCGGGATGTCCCGGAGGCGGTGCGGACCTCGGCGTTCGCCCGTTCGGAGACCCTGATGCAGCTGTCCTGGGTGGCGGGCGGCGCGGTCGGCATCCTGCTGCCGCTGAACGGGAAGCTGGGCCTGTCGATCGCCGCCGGGGTGGTCGGCCTGGCGCTGCTGTGGACGCTGCGCTCACTCCTGCGGGTGGGGCCGCGGCGGCACCCGGCGACGCCCCGGGTAGCCTGACCGCACCGGCGCGGCAACACGCGGTGCCGACCCCCGCGTCGCGTGATCGGCCGGGCCCGGTAGATTCTGACGCATGAGCCTCAATTCCCGTGCCATCGCCGCCCTCGGCGCCGTCGTCGTGGTCGGCGCCGCCACGGTGGGCACCTCCGTCGCCATTGCCGCCGGACAGACCGAGCACATCTCGCACCGTGCCACCCTCACGGTCGGCAACTCCTCGATCGTCGCGGACCCGCTGTGCTGGAACGCCGGCAGCCCGCTCACCGACGACCAGCAGCAGAAGTGCCAGGAGGACGCGACCAAGGCCCTGCACGACGGCACGCTGCCCACCTCGGACGTCGTGGGGAGCGACCGGGTCGGCATCGGGGTCTCCCCCAACGTGGCCGACACGGGTTGGTGGGCCTTCACCAACGGCGGCTCGTCCAACCAGGGCGGTCGCTACACCCTGTTCTCGGCCGCCAAGGGCCCGACCTGGTCCGGCGCCCAGCCGGCGAACAAGGTGCTCAACTCCAGCGGCAAGACCGTGGTGACCGTGGTCGAGGGCGACCCGACCCAGGAGGCCCCGATCGCCGTCTGGTACTTCCAGCTGAAGACCGAGGGCGCCACCTCCGGCAACGGCTGACCGGTCCCGCGATGACCGCGCCCGCCGTCACCGACGGCCGCACCGAGCAGTCGGGCCCCGCACGGGCCCGGCTGCTCGTCGTCGTCGCGGTGGCCGCCGAGGCCGAGGCCGTGCTGCGCGGCCTGCCCGGTGCGACCGCCGCGCTGCCGCTGCCCGGCGGCACGCTGCACCGGGCCCGGGAGGTGCCGGTGGACGTGCTGGCCGCCGGGGTCGGCCCGGCCGCGGCCGCCGCCGGTGCCGGTGCCGCGCTGGCGGCCCACCCGTACGCACTGGCCGTCTCGGCCGGGATCGCCGGCGGCTTCGCCCCGCTCGCCCCGGTCGGCTCCACGGTGCTGGCCGACGCGATCGTGGCCGCGGACCTCGGCGCCGAGACCCCCGAGGGCTTCGCCGACGTCACCGAGCTGGGCTTCGGCACCGTCCGGCACGCCCCGCCCCCGGCCGCCGTCGCGCTGGTCGCGCGGGCGCTGGACGGTCCGGGCCTCGCCGTCGGCCCGGTACTGACCGTCTCCACCGTCACCGGCAGCGCCGCACGGGCCGCCGAACTGGCCGCCCGCCACCCCGGTGCCGTCGCCGAGGCGATGGAGGGCTTCGGGGTGGCCGAGGCCGCCGCCCGGTACGGCGTGCCGGCCCTCGAACTGCGCACGGTGTCCAATCCGGTGGGCCCGCGCGACCGGGCCGCCTGGCGGATCGGCGAGGCGCTGGCCGCCCTGGAGCGGGCCTTCGCCGCGCTGCCCGTGCACGACCTGGCCGCGCGCCACGAACCGGACCCGGCCGCGCGGCACGAACCGATTGAGGAGGCCGGCCGTGGCTGAACGGCTGAGCATCGCGTACTCGCCCTGCCCGAACGACACCTTCGTCTTCCACGCCTGGGCGCACGGCCTGGTGCCCGGGGCGGACGCCCCCGAGGTGACCTTCGCCGACATCGACGTCACCAACGGCCGGGCCGAGCGCGGCGAGCTGGACGTGCTGAAGATCAGCTACGGCGCGCTGCCCTGGGTCCTGGAGGAGTACGCCCTGCTGCCCTGCGGCGGTGCGCTGGGCCGCGGCTGCGGCCCGCTGGTGCTCACCCTGCCGGGCGTGGACTCCCCCGCCGACCTGGCCGGGAAGACCGTCGCGGTGCCCTCCGAGCGCTCCACCGCCTACCTGCTGTTCCGGCTCTGGGCGGCGAAGGCGGTGCCCGGCGGCTTCGGCGAGATCGTCGTCCTGCCGTTCCACGAGATCATGCCCGCCGTCCGGGACGGCCGGGTGGACGCCGGCCTGGTGATCCACGAGGCCCGCTTCACGTACCAGCAGTACGGCCTGCACAGCCTGGCCGACATGGGCGAGGCCTGGGAGCAGGAGACCGGCCTGCCGATCCCGCTGGGCGCGATCGTCGCCCGTCGCTCGCTCGGCGCCGAGCGGCTGCGGGCGATCGCCGACGCGATCCGCGCCTCCGTGCGGCAGGCCTGGGCGGACCCGGCGGCGAGCCGCGAGTACGTGCTGGCGCACGCCCAGGAGATGGACCTGGACGTCGCCGAGCAGCACATCGGGCTGTACGTCACCGAGTTCAGCGAGGACCTCGGCGAGGAGGGCTACGCCGCCGTCCGCGCGCTGCTCACCCGGGCCGCCGCGGAGGGGCTGGTGCCCCCGCTCGACCCGGGTGCGCTCGCGTTCTAGCCGTCGGCCGGCCGACGGTCAGACGTCGAACTGGTCGGCGACCGCGCGCAGCAGGCCGGCCAGCTTCTGGCCGGTCGGCTTGGCGGGGTAGCGCCCGCGCTGGAGACCGGGCAGCACCGCGTCCAGCGTGGTGATCAGGTCCTGGACGATCGGTGCCATGTCGTCGGCGCTCCGGCGCTGGGCGACGGCCACCGAGGGCAGCGCCTCCAGCAGCTGCACGGCCATCGCCTGGTCCCCGCGGTGCCCGGCGACCACGCCGAACTCGACCCGCTGGCCCGGCTTCAGCGACGTGACACCGGAGGGCAGCGCCTTGGTGTGGACGAAGACGTCGCCGCCGTCGTCGCGCGACAGGAAGCCGAAGCCCTTCGTCTCGTTGAACCACTTGACCTGGCCGGTGGGCATCTCGAACAGTCCTCGAATGGGTGTGGGGGATCCCGGCCCGGGCCGGGGATCACTGGGTGGTGGGAAAGACGACCGGCCTCGACTCGGCGCCCGTGGGCGCTCATGGCCGGCACGCGGTCAGGAGCAGACTAACCGTCCGTCACTGCCTCATCCGCGTTCCGCGAGGGATCCGCGTTCCGAGGCCCGGTCGGGGCAGCGGGACCGGGATCTCGCGGTCACGGGCAACCCGGCGCCGGCACGGCCGTGGCGCGGCTCCGCGCGGTCCATCGGCTCACACCCCCGGGTCTGAGGACGCGGGGCGCACCTGTAGCGCCCCTCGGCACCCCGTGCATACCCCCGCTCAACAGGGATCAAAACGTTCAGCTGCCGGGAAACTGCGCAACGTGACCGACCCGCTCCGGTGGCGGACCCCGGCCGCCGCTCTGCCAGACTGGGGACAGTGCCGACCGGCCCGGAGGAGTGAGCAGACGTGAGCAGCCAGAGCACCGACCCCGGCGACGTGTACGTCAAGGCCGGGGCGATCGTCTTCGGTCTCGGCGCACTCGCCACCCTGGTCACCTTCGTCCCGCTGTTCCTGCACCTGACGCCGCTGCCGACGGCGGCCTACTGGCTGAGCATGCTGATGCCGGCCGGTTTCCTGGCCGCACTGACCGGGCTGCTGCTGAACGCGCGGTCCCAGCGCCGCCGGAGCGCGCCCGTCGGGTCCTGAGACCCGCGGGCCCGCCGCAGGCCTCGTTCCGGGGCCTGCCCTAGCGTTCGGCCAGGTGCGCGGCGAGCCAGTCCGGGAATTCGGTGAGGTCCGCCAGCACCACGTCCGCACCCGCCTCGCGCAGCTCCTGCGCGCTGTACGGGCCGGTGGGCACGCAGACCGCGACGGCGTCCGCGTGCCGGGCGCCCCGGATGTCGCCCAGGTGGTCGCCGACGTAGACGCTCGCGCCGTGCTCGCGCAGCGCGTCGCCCTTGGTCTCCGCCCACAGGTCGCCGACCACGGTGTCCGCGGCCAGCCCGGCGTGCTCCAGGTGGAGGCGGGCGTTCGGCTCGTACTTGCCGGTGATCACCGCGACCCGGCCGCCGTGGGCGCGGACCGCCTCGACGGCGGCGTGCGCGCCGGGCAGGGCCACCGTCGGGGCGAAGGCGAGGTCGCGGTAGAGCTCGCGGTAGCGGTCGACGACCCGCTCCACATCGGCCTCCGGGAACCAGTTGCGGATCTCGTCCAGCAGCGGCGGGCCCAGCCGGGTGACCACCAGGTCGGCATCGATGTAGGTGCCGGTCTCGGCGGAGAGCGCCAGATAGGTGGCGCGGATACCCGGCCGGGTGTCCAGCAGCGTCATGTCGAGGTCGAAGCCGACGGTGAGCGGAGTGGGTGGGGTCGCGGACATGCCGTCAGGCTACCCAACCGGCGCCGCGGACCACGAGGCGATTTGCCCGGGCTTCTCGGCTGAACTTAGGTTTACCTGAGTTGTCTGCGGAGAGGGCCCATGACCGACACCAGCGCACCGCCCGGCTCGCCGTACCGCGCGCCTCGGCGCCGCACACTGTGGCTCGCCGCCGCCTTCGCCGTCCTGGCCGCCGCGGTGCTGCTGAGCCTGGCGGTCGGCAGCCGGACCATCCCGTTCGGCGACACGCTCGACGCCCTGCTGCACGGCGGCGACACCGCCAACGCCGTGGTGATCCGCGAGCTGCGGGTGCCGCGCACCGTCGTCGGCCTGGCCGTCGGCGCGGCGCTCGGCCTGGCCGGGGCCGTCATGCAGGGCCTGACCCGCAATCCAATCGCCGACCCCGGCATCCTCGGCGTCTCCCAGGGCGCGGCGGCCGGCGTGGTGGTCGCCATCTCCGGCTTCGGCGTCTCCACCCTCACCGGGTACGTCTGGTTCGGCTTCGTCGGCGCCGTGATCGCCACCGCGCTGGTGTACGGGCTCGCCGGGCGCGGCCGGGGCGGCGCCACCCCGATCAAGCTGGCGCTGGCCGGCTCGGCGACGTCCGCCTTCATCGCCTCGCTCAACACCCTGGTGCTGACCACCGACGCGGCCACCATGGACCAGTTCCGCTTCTGGCACGTCGGCTCGCTCTCCGGGCGGACCTCGGACGTGGCCTGGCAGCTGCTGCCGTTCCTGGCCGTCGGCACGGTGCTGGTGGTCGCGGTGGCGCGCGGACTGGACGCGCTGGCACTCGGCGACGACACCGCGAAGGGGCTGGGCGCCAAGACCGGCCTGGTCCGGGCGGTCGGCGCGCTCGGCGCGACCGTCCTGACCGGTTCGGCGGTCGCGGCGGCCGGTCCGATCGCCTTCGTCGGCCTCGCCGTCCCGCACGCGGCCCGCGCGGTGGCCGGCGCCGACCACCGCTGGATCCTCGCCTTCTCCGCCGTCCTCGGCCCGGCGCTGCTGCTGCTCGCCGACACCCTCGGCCGGGTCCTGTTCCCGCCGTCCGAGGTCCCGGCGGGCGTGATGACGGCCCTGGTCGGCGTCCCGGTGCTGGTGGCCCTGGTCCGCCGCCGGAAGGTGGTGGCGGCATGAGTTCCGTCCCCGGCACGGCTTCCGGCCCCGGCACGGCTCCCGGCCCCGGCGCGACTCCCCGCCCCGGCGCGACTCCCCGCCCCCGCAACGGTTCCGTCCCCCTGCGCGGGTACTCCGTCGTCCGGGCCGGACGGGCGTCGTTCCTGCTGCACCGGCGCTCGGTGGCCGTCGCCGTCGGGCTGCTGGTGGCGCTGGCGGCGACCGTGGTGGCCGCGCTCTGCCTGGGCGAGTCCACCGTCCCGCCGGGCGAGGTGGTCAAGGTGGTGCTCGGGCGGCCCAGCCCGCACGAGCTGGTGGTCGGCGAGTTCCGGCTGCCCCGGGTGGTAGTCGGGCTGCTGGTCGGCCTGGCGCTCGGGCTGGCCGGGGCGCTGATCCAGACCGTCGCCCGCAATCCGCTGGCCAGCCCCGACGTGGTGGGCGTGACCTGGGGCGCGACCGCGACCGTGGTCGGCCTGATGGCGTACGGCGTGGTCGGCTCGACCGGCCAGGCCCCGTACGCGGCGGTGGCCGGCGGGCTGGTGGCCGGGCTGCTGGTGTACGCGCTGGCCTGGCGGCGCGGCCTGCACGCGCAGCGCTTCGTGCTGATCGGCATCGGCATCAGTGTCGCGCTGTCCTCCCTCACCTCCGTCTTCCTGACCAAGGGCGACGGCTTCCAGGCCCAGGCCGCCAAGGTCTGGATGACCGGCAGCCTGAACGGCGCCGGCTACGACCAGGCCGGATGGCTCGCCCGGGTGCTGCTCGCCGCCCTGCCGGTCGCACTGTGGGCCGCCCGCGCCCAGCGGTCGATCTCCTTCGACGACGCCACCGCCGTCGGCCTCGGCCTGCGCCTGGACCGGATCCGCCTCGGCATGGCGCTGCTGGGCATCGTGCTGGCCTCGTGCGCGGCCGGGGCCGCCGGGCCGGTGGACTTCGTCGCGCTGATGGCCCCGCAGATCGCGCTGCGGCTGGCCCGCTCGGCGCAGATCCCGCTGTTCTGCTCGGCGCTGACCGGCGCGCTGGTGGTGGTCCTCGCCGACCTGATCGCCCGGCGGCTGCTCGCTCCGACGGAGCTGCCGGTGGGCGTGGTGACCGGCATGGTCGGCGCCCCGTACCTGATGTGGCTGCTGATCCGATCCCGCCGTGGAGGTTCCTGATGTCCGCTCACCGTCTGGAGGCCCGGGGCCTCACCCTGGCCTACGAGGCGCGCACGGTCGTCGAGGGCCTGGACGTGGCCGTTCCGGACGGGCGGGTGACGGTGATCGTCGGCCCGAACGCGTGCGGCAAGTCGACCCTGCTGCGGGCCCTCGGACGGCTGCTGAAGCCCGTCCGGGGCGCGGTGCTGCTGGACGGCGAGGAGCTGGCGCGGATCCCGACCAAGCGGATCGCCCAGCGGCTCGGCCTGCTGCCGCAGTCGCCGACCGCCCCGGAGGGCATCTCGGTGGCGGACCTGGTCGCGCGCGGCCGCCAGCCGCACCAGAGCTGGTGGCAGCAGTGGTCGCCGGAGGACGAGGCGGCGGTCGCCGAGGCGCTGGAGCGCACCTCCACCGCCGAACTGGCCGAGCGGAGCATGGACGAGCTGTCCGGCGGCCAGCGCCAGCGCGCCTGGATCGCGATGGCGCTCGCCCAGGGCACCGACATCCTGCTGCTGGACGAGCCGACCACCTACCTGGACATCGCGCACCAGGTGGAGGTGCTGGACCTGGTGCGCCGGCTGAACGTCGAGCGCGGCCGGACGGTCGTCGCGGTGCTGCACGACCTCAACCAGGCCGCCCGGTACGCGGACCACCTGGTGGCGATGCGGGACGGCCGGGTGGTGGCGCAGGGCCCGCCCGCGGACGTGGTGACGGCCGAGCTGGTGCGGGAGGTGTTCGGACTGGACTCGGTGGTGGTGCCGGACCCGGTGACCGGCACCCCGCTGGTCGTGCCGGGCGCCCCGTGGGCGGCGCTCACCCCGGACGGCGCCCGCGCTTAACGGCACTTTAGCTGCCATTTCGGACATAATCGACGGCGCCCCGACCCGCCCGCGCCGCCAGAGGACCGCCGATGCCCCGGATCTCCCGCCGCACCCTCCTGACCGGCCTCGGCGCGGGCGCGCTCGCGGCGGCCACCGGCTGCACCACCCGGCACCAGGCCCCGGGGGCCGCGGACGGCCCCGCCACCGGTGCCTGGCCGTCCCCGGCCCCGGTGCCGCCGGTGACGGTGAACGCCGTCACCGGCCCGGTCGTGGTGCCGGGCGCGCCGATGCGGGTGGTCGTGCTGGACACCGACGTGCTCGACTCCGCGCTGACCCTCGGCATCACCCCGGTCGGCGCCGCGCTGCCGGGCCGCGACACCAGCTACCCCGCGTACTGGCCGGCCTCCCGAACGGCCGGGATCCGGCTGGTCGGCCCGGCCGGCGCACCCGACCTGCCGACCGTACGGGCACTGCGGCCGGACCTGATCCTCTCCAACCAGACCCGCGACGGCGACCGCTACGAGCAGCTGCGGGAGATCGCCCCCACCGTGCTCACCCAGACCTCCGGGGCGCCGTGGAAGGCCGACTTCCAGCTGCACGCCCAGGCGCTGAGCCGGGAGGCGGCCGGGGCGGCCTTCGCCGGCGCGTACCAGAAGCACGCCGGACAGGTCGCCCAGGCACTGGCGGCGGCGAAGCCGTCGGGGCGCAAGGTGAGCCTGGTGCGGTTCGTGGAGGGCGGCGGCATCCGGCTGTTCGGGCGGCAGAGCTTCCCCGGGACGGTGCTCTCCGACGCCGAGGTCGGCCGGCCCGACGCGCAGAACGTCGACCAGTCGGACTTCGAGATCCCGCCGGACCAGCTCGCCCGCGCCGACGGCGACCTGCTGCTGTACGCCACGTACGGCGATCCGGAGCTGTCCGGCGCCACCGCGGCACTCGCGAGCCCGGGGTGGCAGGCGCTGGGAGCCGTCAAGGGGCACCGGGCGTTCCCGGTGGACGACCAGCTGTGGTTCCAGGGGATCGGGTACACCGGGGCCAACTACGTGCTGGACGAGCTGCAGCGCTTCCTGGGGGCGTAGCCGGGGTCCGGCGCGACCCCGCGTAGCGGGCCGGGGAGACACCGACGGCGGCGGTGAAGTCCCGGGTGAGGTGCGCCTGGTCGGCGTAGCCCAGCTCGGCGGCGAGCGCGGCCAGGTCCAACCCGCCGTCCGTACCGGCGCGTTCGGCGGCCTCGTGGAGACGGGCACGGCGCAGCACCCACTTCGGGGAGGCGCCGACGTACTCGGCGAACAGCCGCTGGAGACGGCGGACGGTCAGGCCCAGCTCGGCGGCCAGCTCGTCCACCCGGCGAAGGTCCGGTGTGCGGGTGATCCGGTCCACCACGGCGGCGACCTCGGCGGCGACCGGGTCGGGCGCGGGCAGCCGGGGGCGGAGGAAGGCGTCGGCGAGCGCGGCCGGATCGCCGGGCGCCCCGAGGACCTCCGCGTTGAACCGGTCGGCCCCGGGCCCGAAGTACTCCGCGGCGGGCACGGAACGGTCGGCGAGCCCGCCCACCGGGTGCCCGGCGAGGGCGCGGAAGGCGCCGGCACGGAACCGCGCGCCCAGCACGTGCCCGGCGCCCTCCAGCCGGCGGACGAAGAGCGAGCGGTCCACCCCGTACACCCGCGCCCCCGGCGCCTCGAAGACCAGGTGGACGTTGGGGTGGGCGAGCACCTTCTGCTCGTACGGCGGCAGGCCGCGCAGGTCCCAGCGGACCAGCCAGTAGTACTCGACGAACACCGCCACGGCCGGGTCGGGCGCGAGCCGGTCCACGGTGATCAGCTCGGCCGCCCGGGCGGGGTGGAGCACGCCCCGGCCGAGGTCGGGAGTGTCCGGGGAGACCCGGGGGTCCGGCGAGTCCGGGGAGACCGGGGAGACCGGAGTGTCCGGGGAGGCCGGGGAGACCGGAGTGTCCGGGGAGGCCGGGGAGTCCATGCCCATGCCGCCAGGCTAGTCGTCGCGTTTCTTCAAGACCCGCCGGTGCGGCCCGGCCCAGAATCGGGGCCATGAACGCCCACCCGATGCACCCGCTCCTGACCCGCGCCGCCTCCGCCGCTGCCGGTGTCGCCGCCGCCGTCCCGGCCGACCAGCCGCTGGACGCGCCGACGCCCTGCCCGGAGTTCGACACCCGCGCGCTGATCAACCACTGGGTGCTCTACACCTCGCACGGCCTGGAGCACCGGGCCCGGCGGATCGAGCTGCCCGAGGAGCTGAACGCGCGGGACTTCGCCGCCGACGCCGACTGGCGCTCCGCCTACGCGGCCCAGCTGGAGCGCGCGGTCGCGGCCTGGGCGGACCCGGCCGCCTGGGAGGGGGACGTCGACCTCGGCGGCACCCCGATGCCGGCCGTCGGCATCGCCCGGATGCTGATCCTGGAGCTGCTGCTGCACGGCTGGGACGTGGCCCGGGCGACCGGCGGGCGGATCGAGGTCGACGAGGAACTCGCCCTGCTGACCGGGGAGATCGTGGCGGAGAACGCCGAGCTGTACCGGCAGTACGCGGGCTTCGCCGAGGCGGTGGCCCTGCCGGAGGACGCCCCCGCATGGGACCGCGCGCTGGCCGCCTCGGGCCGCGACCCGCGCGGGAAGGCCTGAGCCGGGGGCACCGGGCCCGGTCGGGTCGCACGAGCGGTACGGGATCAGCCCTGCCGCAGCGCCGCCCTCAGCCGGGCCATCAACAGCCGTACGGCCGGGGAGGGTTGGTCGCGGCGGGCGACCAGCCCGAGCCGGGCCCGGATGGCGGCGTCGGCCAGCGGGACGGCCCGCAGTCCGTCGCCCGCGGCGGAGGAGGCACTGAGGACGGCCACGCCCGCGCCGCGCTCGGCGAGCCGAAGCAGGGCGACCGGGGAGCTGGCCTCGATGTCCACCCGCGGATCGAGGCCGAGCCGCCGGCAGGAGCCCCGGTAGGCGGCACGGATGCCGGTGCCCGGGGAGAGGCAGAGGATCTTCTCGCCCCGCAGGTCCGCGAGCCGCAGCCGCGCCCGGTCCAGGGCGTGCCCGACGGGGACGACGGCGGCGATCGGCTCGTCGATGGCGACGGTGGCCTCCAGGCCCGGGAAGACCTCGCCCGCGTAGCCGATCAGGGCCAGATCGAGCGAGCCGGCCATGACCTGCGCCTGGAGGTCCTCGGAGTGCCCCTCGTGCAGGCTGAGTTCGATGCCGGGGTGACTGCGGCCGAGGTCGGCGACGGCGTCCAGAAAGGGCGGGATCGAACAGCCCGTGATCATGCCCAGCCGGACCCGGCCGCGGACGGCGTCCGCGAACTCGGCGGCGGTGTGCTGGATGGCGTCGAGAGTGGCCAGGGCGTTCTTCGCCAGCGGGAGGACCGCTTCGCCGGCCGGGGTGAGGCGCACCTGCCGGCCCGACCGGTCGAGCAGCAGCTGGCCCAGTTCGCGCTCCAGCTTGGCCACTTGGGTGCTGATGCCGGACTGGCTCACGTGCAGCCGGGCCGCGGCGGCGGTGAAGGTCCCCTCGTCGACCACGGCGGCGAAGTAGCGCAGCTGGTGCATCTCCATGACCGGTGACGATATTCGACCGGGTGCTCCATCCGCTCGGCCGATCGGCCCGCCGGACGAGCGACCCGCCGGGGGACGGACCAGCGGACGCCCGAACGCCCGGACGCCCGGGCCGCGGCCGCGCGGGGCGGTCACGGCCCGGCCGACGTCACCGGCGGCGGTCCTTGCCCTGGACCTCCTTGCCCTGCATCGCCCTGCTCTGGATCTCCTTGCCCTGCGTCCGTGCCGTCCCGCCGTCGGGCAGGTCGGCCTCGATGCGCTCCTTGCGCACCCGGCCGGTGACGGTCTGCTCCTCGACGCGTTCCTCGGTCACCAGCCGCACGCGCTCGACCGGGACGGCCTCGGTGCGCACGACCGGCCGCTCCGCGTGCAGGGTGACCTCGTACTCGGCCTCCGAGATGAACTCGCCGGACATCGCGGCACCCCGGTCGGCCGCGGTGATGGGTTCGTGCTCGACGTGGACCTCCTCGTGCCGCACCGGCACGGTCTGCCGCTCCTCCTCGGTGACGACGTACTTGCGCAGCTTCGCGTGGCCGGCTTCGTACCGCTCGACGCCGACGCGCAGCCGCTCCTCGGAACGGGTCATCATGCCGTCCTCGCCCGGGTGGACACCGGTCCGCCCGGCGGCGGAGGCGGCGCCCGGAGCCGCGGCGGCACGCGTGGCGGCGGTCGGGGTCGTGGCGGCGGTCGGGGTCGCGACGGGCCGGCCCGTCGTGCCGGTGTGGCCGCTCGCGGCGGCAGTTCCGGCAGCGGCGGCTGCGGCGGTGCCGGTGCCCGAGCCGGGCCGGGCGGCCGCCTTCCGGGCCCCGTCCCCGATGCCGTAGTACTGGTGGAGCCGGTGTTCCTCGCGCTCGGAGAGGTGTCCGCCACGGTCCACGTCCACCAGCGGCGCGTTGTCGACCTTCTCCTTGGAGTACGGCACCTCCAGGTGGTCGCCGACGACCCGGGCGTCGCGGATCGGCACGAACAACTCGCCCGCCCCGAACCATCCGGTCTTGACGCTGACCCACTCCGGCTTGCCGGTGACGTCGTCGAGGAACATGTGGTCCGCCTTGCCGATCCGGCTGCCCCGTACGTCGTGGACGGGCTGGTGCAGCATGGAGCGGGCCTGCTGTTCGGTGATCACGATTCACGCCTCCTTCGCATTCCAGCGATGAGCGCCTTACCGGCCCGAACGGTCCGAAACCATTTCAGCTGACCTTCACTCAGCGTGACAGTTGCGGCCCGCCGATCACGCAGCGCACCCTTCTTCCATCATCAGTAGAGATAGGTGCCATCTGATTCATCTGTTGGACGGATGGTCGTGGTGGCCGGGAGGATGGAGGCATGACGACGACGACCGCGCGTGAGCTTGCCGAGACCTACTTCACCGCCTGGGAGGCGGGCGACTTCGAGACCGTCCGGGGACTGCTGGCCGAGGACGTCGACTTCGTCGGCGCGCTGGGGACGGCCTCCGGGGTGGAGGAGGCGCTGGCCGGGCTGAAGGGGCTCGGGCAGGTGCTGGAGAAGATCGACGTGAAGGTCCGGGTGGCCGAGGGCGACGAGGTGATCACCTGGTTCGAGCTGCGCACGAGCATCGCCCCGCCGGCGCCCACGGCGAACTGGATGCACGTCGAGGACGGGAGGATCACCCGGATCCGGGTCACCTTCGACCCTCGCGGCCTGCTGGCCGGCTTCGAGCGGAAGGCCTGAGGCCGACGAGCCCGGGGCCCGGCAGGGCCCGAGGCACGGGCCCTGGCAGGCCCGGGACAGGCCCGGCCGCGGCCGTGGCCGTGGCCGACCGACCCTACCCGGCCTCGTGCTGCGCGTACCTGGTCGTGAAGCCCAGGACCGCCACGTACCGGCCCTCGGCCGCCTTCGTGACCTCGCTCGGCCGCACGGGCTGCCAGGTCAGGTACTCGGACCGCTGCCCCTCGTCGTTCCGGTAGCGCCGGCTTCCGTACTTCTCGAACCAGTAGTCCTCGCCGGAGGTCAGGAGTTCGGGGCCGGGCGGCCGGGTGACGTTCACGGCCAGTTCCGTCCGCACCGCCTCGCCCGTCGCCAGCGCGAACTCCACGGACGGGGCGATCGGCCTGGCCGCCGCCTCCGCCGCCTCCTCCGGGGTCGGGTCGGCGGGCGGCTGGTGGTCGTACTCGTCGGCCGCGACCAGGCTGTTCCACCTCTGTGAGCTGCGCCAGCCCTGGCCGTCCAGGTACCGGTCCAGATCGGCCAGCCGGGAGCGGACGTCACCCCCGTCGAAGGCCAGGTAGACGTTGACGGTCCGCTCGCAGGCCACCGGCAGCCACGTACCCCGACTGAACAGGTCACCGCGGTAGTCGGTGCGGCACACGTCGACCGTCGACCTCCCCAACCCCTGCGCCCACGGCAGCAGTTCGGGCAGCCGGTCGATCCGGTCGACCATCCGCTCCTCCGCCGCCCGGCGGGCCTCCCCGGTCACCGGGGCCTGCGCGATCCCCGGGACGTCCGGAGCGGCCGGGATGGCCGTGGCGCGGTAGAGCCGCCACCCCGCCCAGCCGCCGAACACGACCGCCGTCCCCAGGACCGCGATCATCACCCACCGCAGCCAGAACCGAACCACATCCACCTCCGGCCTCCGCCCACCCCGCTCGGGCATCGTACGGGCGCGAACGCGCAACCGTACGGGCGGTGCCGCAGGACGGCCGGTCCGCGCGGGACGTCGGCCGGTCCGAGCTCCCGCGCGGGACAGCGGCGTTCAGGCCCTCCCGCGCCTCCCGCCACGGCGGAGGTGACCGCCGGCCGCCGCGGCGGAGGCGACGGTCACCCGTCGGAGCGGAGCGGCTCACCGGCCCGGTGCAGGTGGGCGAAGATCTCCCGGTAGGAGCGGAACAGGCCGGTCTCGCAGTACGGGACGCCCTTCTCGGCGCAGAACTCCCGGGTGATCCGGGCGGCCCGCCCCAGCGCCGGGGTCGGCATGCTGGGGAACAGGTGGTGCTCCACCTGGTAGTTGAGGCCGCCCATCAGCGAGTCGACGAGCAGCCCGCCGCGGACGTTGCGCGAGGTGAGCACCTGGCGGCGAAGGAAGTCGAGCTTCATCCCGGGCGTCACCATCAGCATGCCCTTGTGGTTCGGGGCGAAGACGGACCCCAGGTAGACCCCGATCAGCGCCTGGTGGACGGCCAGGAAGGCGACCGCCTTGCCGACCGGGAGCGCGGCGAACACCAGGCCGAAGTAGCCGGCGAAGTGGACCACCAGCAGCACGCCCTCCAGCACCGGGCGCTTCATGACGGGGCTGCGCAGCGCGCGGAAGCTGTTGAAGCTGAGGTTGAGGCCCTCCAGCAGGAGCAGCGGGACGAACAGGTACGCCTGCCGGCGGCCGATGAACCGGGCGAGGCCGCTCGCCTGCCGGGCCTGCCGCTTGGACCACACCAGGAGTTCGGGTGCGACGTCCGGGTCCCGTTCCTCGTGGTTCGGGTTGGCGTGGTGGCGGGTGTGCTTGTTCATCCACCAGCCGTAGCTCATGCCCATCAGCAGGTTGGCGGCGATCCGGCCGCCGATCTCGCTCGGCAGCCGCCGGTCGAAGACCTGGCGGTGCGCCAGGTCGTGGGAGAGCAGGCCGATCTGGGCGAAGACGACGGACATCGCCGCCGCCAGACCGAGCTGCCACCAGGTGTCGCCCAGCGCGAACAGGGCGTACCAGCCGCCGAGGAAGGCGGCGAGCACCAGGCCCACGCGGACGGCGTAGTAGCCGGGACGCCGGTCGAGCAGGCCCTCGGCGGCTATCCGGCGGGTCAACTGGGCGAAGTCGCTGCCACCGCTCCCCGGCCGGGGGGAGGGGGCTTCGGGCGCTTCGGTCGTCATCACGGGCTGCGCGGGCATGCCCCGAGTCTGGCGGTGGCCGGCCCGCCCGCAGAACGGGGAAAGCACCCGTCCCGTACGGGTGTTAACCCCCGTGCCGCGAGGGGTGCCGGCCCGCCACCGGGATCGGCGGGGCGGGGAGGCGGCGGGGTGGGGAACCAGCCGCGGCGGGGGGTGGAGGCGGCGGGCGGGCCCTCAGCCGGCTTCCGGCCGGCCGAACAGCTCGTCCAGGTGGTACGCGAGGACCACGAGCGCCTGCTCGCCGGTGCGCTGGCCGCCCAGGACGCTGGAGCCGAGTCCGTTGACCATCGCCAGCAGCCCGGCCGCGACCGTGTCGACGTCCCGCTCCGGCCCGATCTCCCCGGCCTGCTGCGCCGCACGCAGTTGCTTGGCGAGGAAGCCCTCCAGCACGGCCGGCGGCTGCGCGGCCTGCTTCTCCAGCACCGCGGGGTCGCCGAGGACCAGCGTGTAGTACGCCGCGTACGTCCTGGTGATCCGGCGGCTCTCGGCGTCCGTCGGCAGGATGCAGGACAGGACCGCCGTCACCACCTCCCGGGGGGCGCGCGCCGGGCCGATCCACTGCTCCATCCGGGCCTGGAGCTGGGTGCCGAGCCTGGCCAGGGCGTCCAGGAGCAGGCCCTCCTTGGTCGTGAAGTAGTACTGCACGAGTCGCAGGGAGACGCCGGCCTCGGTCGCGACCGCCCGCATGCTGGCGGACTGCAGGCCCTGGGTGTCGGCGATGCGCAGCAGGGCCTCGGCGATCTGCCGGCGGCGTTCCTCGTGGTCGACCTTCGCGGTCATGTTCCGGCCTCCGTACGTCCGACCCGTTCTCCTGGTACACCCGTATCATGCATGTGATACACATGTACCATGCGAATCAGCGAGTTCAGGAACGGCAAGGCCGAAGCCCGCTTCCGCACCGCCTACGAGCGCGCGCTGACCGAACTGCGGCCCCGGCCGTGGACGCCGCTCGACGTCCCCACCGGCTACGGCACCACCCGCGTCTACCGCACCGGCCCCGCCGAAGGACGGCCGATCGTGCTGCTGCCCGGCTCCGGCGGCAACGCGCTGATGTGGCACGGCTACCTCGACACCCTCGCCGCGCACCACCCGGTGATCGCCGTGGACACCGTCGGCGAACCGGGCGCCAGCGTGCAGAGCGCCCCCATCGCGGACGGCCGCGACGCCGCCGCCTGGCTGGAGGACCTGCTCACCGCCCTCGACCTGCCCACCGCCCACCTGGTCGGCTGCTCCTACGGCGGCTGGATCGCCCTCAACCACCAGATCCACCACCCCGGCCGGACCGCCGGCCTCACCCTGGTCGACACGGCTGGCCTGGCCGACCTGGACCGCCGCTTCTACACCTGGGTGATCCTCGGCGGCCTCGCCGCCATGGCTCCTCGACCGCTGCGACCCCGGCTGGCCCGAATGGTCGGCAACAGCGCCGTCCTGGAGACCGAACTGATGGCCCTGGTCCGCGCCTCGATGGGCTTCCGCCGCCGGCTGCCCCCGGCCGCCACCCTCACCGACGAGGAACTCGGCCGACTCACCGCCCCCGCCCTCTTCCTCCTCGGCGAACGCAGCGCCCTGCACGACTCCCGGACCGTCGCCGACCGCCTGCACCGGCTGGTGCCCGCCGCCCGGGTCGAGATCGTCCCCGGCGCGGGACACTCGCTGCCCACCGACGACCCGGCGGCGGTCACCGCCGGGATCCTCGGCATGGCCGCGCGGCAGGCCGGCTGACCGGGACGGTCGCCGACGGGCAGCCCCGGCGCCGCTACGGCCGTTCCACCGGCCCACCGAGCGCGGCGCGGACCAGACGGATGACGGCCGGGGTGGCGGCGGTCGGACCACCACCGCCACCGCCACCGCCGTCCGGCGCGCCCCCCGTCCGCGTCCCCATCTCCGCCTCCGCCTCCAACGCGTCGTAGGTCTCGAAGGCGGTGAGGACGAAGAGCAGGCCGGCCGCGTCCGGCGGGGCGGCGGGCAGCCGGCCGGCCAGGACGGCGGCACCCTCGCGGCGGCGGGCGTCGCGGTCGGCGATGACCCGGCCCACCTCCTCGTCGAGCGCGGCGAGGGCCCGCAGCCGCCGGGTGCAGACCCGGTCGACCGCCCAGAAGCCGCCCATCACCTCGACGAAGCGGTCCACCGCCGCCCAGGGGTCGGCCAGGGTGAAGGCCTCGGCGAGCCCGGCCATGCCGCCCTGCGCGGCGAGGGCGTCGCAGACCGCCTCCAGCAGGCCCGCCTTGGAGCCGAACTGGTAGTAGACGGTCGCCCGGGCGACGTCCGCGCGGCGGGCGACGGCGTCCAGCGAGACCCCGCCGGTCTCGGCCAGGTGCGCGCGGGCGGCCGCGACGATCCGGGCCCGGGTCTCGTCGACCTCCGCCTGCCGCTGTCCCATCCGGTAGGACCGGGGGCTCATCCCGCTCGCCTCCACTCGTTCCGCTCGTCCGCGTGAACTGGCAGTATCGCCGATCGGTTCACCCGGGCGGGGC
>NZ_JBSHAP010000109.1:0-31560 GCF_053611565.1 Kitasatospora sp. NPDC054795 | reverse complement strand
CACACCTCCTTCCGACCTCGGAAGGAGGGGTGGCCGCCCGTCGTGCGTGCGCTCCGCGGAGCCCTTCGGCTCAGACCTTGGTGTGGTGGAAGTTCAGGTACGAGCGCGACGGCGTCGGGCCGCGCTGGCCCTGGTAGCGCGAGCCGTAGCGCTCCGAGCCGTACGGGTGCTCCGAGGGCGAGGAGAGCCGGAACAGGCACAGCTGCCCGATCTTCATGCCCGGGTACAGCTTGATCGGCAGCGTCGCGACGTTCGACAGCTCCAGCGTCACGTGGCCGCTGAAGCCGGGGTCGATGAAGCCTGCCGTGGAGTGGGTGAGCAGGCCCAGCCGGCCCAGGCTCGACTTGCCCTCCAGCCGGGACGCGACGTCGTCGGGCAGCGTGATGACCTCGTACGTCGAGGCCAGCACGAACTCGCCGGGGTGCAGGATGAACGCCTCGTCGCCCTCCGGCTCGACCAGCCGGGTCAGGTCCGGCTGCTCCTCCGAGGGGTCGATGTGCGGGTACTTGTGGTTCTCGAACACGCGGAAGAAGCGGTCGAGGCGCACGTCGATACTCGACGGCTGGATCATCGACGGGTCGAACGGGTCGACGACGACCCGGCCCCGGTCGATTTCGGTCCGGATGTCCTTGTCAGAGAGCAGCACGCTTCGAGGTTACGTGCAAGAAAGGGCCCCGGACGAATCCGCCCGGGGCCCGTCCGCCCTTCCGCCGGCCCTCAGGCCAGGAACTCCGCGGCCTCCAGCCGCATCGCCCGCGCCAGTTGCGGCTCCGACAGCTCCCGCACGTCGGCCAGCACCGAACTCCGCAGCCGTCCGCACTGCGGACATCGGATCAACCGCCCGGGGCCGATCCGGCCCGGACCGAGGTTCTGCATCGGGAACGTGGTGGTGCTGAACAGGTGCCCCTCGGCACAACGAACGACGGCGCGCTGCTCCATCGATCCCCTTCCCATCCCTAACCCAGTACTCACCCGTACTCACGTGCCCCGGCGGCCGAGCCCCGGGACAGCGTCATACGAAGGGATGTTCCGGACATTCCTCACCATGGCTCGCCGCCCCGGCCCCACCCAGCGGGGCACTCGCACGCGGCCCAAACAGTACGCCCCCGCACCCGCCCCACCGTGCTCCGCCACGTCCACCGACCCCCTGTGCAACCACCGTCGCAGATGGGGTACAGTGACACTGGATCGAGCGGTCTCTGACGGCTCATCAGGCGGGCGTAGTTTAATGGTAGAACATGAGCTTCCCAAGCTTAGAGCGCGAGTTCGATTCTCGTCGCCCGCTCCAGCAGTAAAGGCCCAGGTCAACGACCTGGGCCTTTCGCATTGTCCGGACCAATCCGCCCCCGTCGTGCCGGATCCGTGCCGGAAGCCGGGGAGGCGCCGGCCGGGTCGACTTCGCCAAGGCCACCCTCACCCGGGTCGACCTGCGCGGGGCGCCCGCGCTGGGCATCGTCTCCGGAGCCGAATCCCTCAAGGGTGCCGTCGTCAGCACCCCCCAGCTGCTCGGCCTCGCCCCGCCCTCGCCCAGCACGTCGGTCTCACCGTGAACGACAACTGACGCCTCCGGGTGATCCGCCCCGCCCCGCCCCGAGCCGCTCCTGCGGCTCGGCCGGACCGGAGCCGAGGAACGGGTGACTCTCCGCGCGCCGACGCCCTGGCGCGCTGATCGGTTTCACCGGGTGGACGGTGTGGTTGCCCACGCGGTGACCACCGGGGTGCGGGCGCGGGTACTACACCTGGGCGTGGGCCTGGATCAGGCCGAACCTGCCGCTGGTCCGCCACGGCTCCCCCGTGGCGTCCAGTCCGGCGACCACCGTTGCGCTGAGGCCGACGATGACGTCCGACTTCAGCGTGCGCAGGGCCGCCACCGGGGACGGGAAGCAACCGGCTCGTTCGGCGAACGGCGTTGTGGCGTCCCAGAGCTGGTCCCCCACGAGGCGGCGGTAGTTGAGGTCGCCCTTGGTGATCGTCAGGGCGGCGTCGGAGAGGTCGGTCCTGAGGTCGGCGGGCATGTCGTGGAACGGCAGCGGAGCGCAGAAGAACGGGTGCGTGCGGACCGTGAGGGTGCCGCTGTTCATCGCGTGCCGGAGCCGACGGCCGATCAGTTCGGCTTCCCGGTCCGGGGCGCGGCGGAGTCGGTCGACGGTCGCGAGGACGTCCGCCGTGGTCGCGTCCGAGACGTAGTAGGGGTAGGGCTTGACGTACAGGACGAGCTCGGCGGCGAGCCCGCTCGTGAGGAGGTGGTCGATCAGGACGAGATCGGGCAGCAGTTCCCGGCCGGCGTTGTCCGCGATGACGCAGACCCTCGCGTCGCGTGCGGCGGCGAGGGTGGACCACAGCAGCGGGCTGTCGTCGGCGATCAGGGCGGGGGGCGGGGCGTCGTCGGTCGAGGCGGTGATCCGGAAGCCGAGGTCCGCCCGGTTGCCCCAGAGCGCCGACGAGAGCAGCACCTCGCCCCGCTTCTCGGCGGACAGGGCGGGCAACTCGCTGAGGGCTGCCAGCTCGGCGTCGACGGCCGGGCCGGCCAGTTCGGCGTCCTTGAACGGCGCGAACGGGTCGATGCCCTGCCAAGTCCCGGGTCGGAAGTAGCCGGTGGCTTCCAGCAGCCTGCGGTAGAAGTAGCTCTCGGCCCACAGGAACGGCGCCTCGCCCCACGGCTGCCCGAACAAGCCCTCGCCCCACTCCAGCCACTGCCGGTGATCGTGGGCGTTCTCGCCGAGCGGTTCCAGTACCCCGCTGGTGCTCTCGGCGAGGAGGTCCTCGATCGCTGCCCGCTCGGTGGGCCCGTACGGCAGAGCGTCGAGCACCTGTTGGACGAGCTTCGGGTGCCGCTCGTGGAAGACGCCCCAGGCGAAGGAGCCGGGGGTGTCGCTCAGGATCGCGGGTGCGGTGGGCATGTTCAGACTCGTCCTTCTCATCGTCGGCCGTCGTCAGGGTTCGTCGGCGGGTCGGCGTCGGCGTGGTCAATGGTCGGCCCGTCGTTCGGGGTGGTCAGTGGGGGAGGGCCCAGGCGGGGGTCCAGGTGTCCGGGGCGGCGGGGTCCGCGGGGGTGGCCGCGAGGTGGGCGCGGAGCGTGGGCAGCGCCGGGTGGGGGTTGTCGCGGTGCCAGAGGAGGGAGTGGGGGTAGACGGGCGTCGGGTCGGTCACCGGGATGCGGCGCAGGCCGTGGCCGGCGGGCCAGACGAGGCGGGTCCGCTCGCTCATGAAGGTGGCCAGGGCCGGGGTGTCGGCGATGGTGTCGAGGAGCACGTCGGAGCCGAAGTTGGGGCCGGTGGCCTCGATGGTGAGGCCGAACTCGGCGACCAGGTCGGCGTAGTAGGCGCCCCACTCGGTGCCGGGGGCGATGCCGGGCATCCAGATCCGGTGGCCGACCAGTTCGGCGACGGTCACGGATCCGGCGTCCGCGAGGGCGTGGTCGGGGCCGGTGAGGAGTTGGAGCGGTTCGTCGAGCACCCGGACGGACTCGATGTCCTCGGGCAGGGGCCTGCCGGGCGCGGCGACGGCGCGGAAGGACGCGTCGATCGTGCCGGAGCGGATGGCGGCGACGGCGGTGTCGATGTCGAACAGCATCAGCACGTCGAGGTCGATGTCGGGGTGGCTGCGGTGGAAGCCGCGCATCAGGCCCGAGACCGCGCCGCGTGAGTTGATCACGTCGACCCGCAGCGGGCGGCGGCCGGCGCGCACGGACGCGACCGCCCGCTCGGCGACCCGCAGCAGCTCGCGGGCGTGGGGCAGGAACGCCTGCCCGTCGATGGTCAGTTCGGCGCCGCGCGGGGTGCGGGTGAACAGCCGCACCCCGAGGTCGCGCTCCAGTGCGGCGACGCGCTTGGAGACGGCCTGCTGGGTGACGGACAGGTCGACGGCGGCCTTCTGGAACTGGCCGGCCTCCGCGATGGCGGCGAAGGTGCGTACTGCTTCGAGGTCCACGCGGCCCACTTTAGGGAACAACCAGAGGTTGTGCGGAGCGGGTGAATCGGTTGTTTGACCTGCCGTAGTGGCGACCGATTGGCTCTCACCGGTCAACCCCGGTTTGTTCAGCCGGGGTCGGGACGTCGAGGGGAGCGCATCGCGCATGACGGGCGGGAAACGACTGGGCCGGCGGTTCGGATGGCTGTGGGCGGCGTACGCGGCGAGCGCGTACGGGTCCGGACTGGGGTTCGGGGCACTGCCGCTGATCGCCGTCCTGGTGCTGCACGCCGGGCCCGCCGAGGTGTCCGCGCTGTCCGCGGTGGGGCCCGCGGTGGGTGCGCTGGTCGCGGTGCCGCTCGCGCCGTGGGTGGAGTTCCGGCGCAAGCGGCCGGTCATGATCGCGACGGACCTGATCCGGTTCGCGGCCATGGCGACGATCCCGGTGGCCTACGCCTTCGGGTGGCTCGGCTTCGTCCAGCTGCTCGCGGTCTCGATCGTGATCGCCGCGGCCAAGATCGCGTTCGGCGCGGCCAGCGGGGCCTACCTCAAGGCGCTCGTCCGGCCGGAGGACCTGCTCGTGGCCAACGCGCGCTTCGAGTCCACGAATTGGAGCTCCATCGCGATCGGGCCGCCGCTCGGCGGGGCGGCGATCGGCTGGTTCGGGCCGGTCACCACCGTGGTGGCCGACGCGCTCGGCTACCTGCTCTCCGCGCTGGGCATCATCGCGATCCGCGACCGGGAGGAGCCGCCCGTCCGGGCCGGCGGGAACCCGGCCCGGAACGGCGGGAGCCCGCTCCGGGCCGGCGCGGTGCTCGACGGCTGGCGACACATCCTGGGCGACCCCGGTCTGCGGGCGCTCTACCTCAACAACATGCTCGTCGCCGGTCTGATCATGGCCACCGAGCCGGTGCTCGCCGTCCTTCTCCTGCGCCAACTCCACTTCGCTCCTTGGGAGTACGGCCTCGCCTTCGCCGCCCCCTGCCTCGGCGGGCTGATCGGCTCCCGGCTGGCCCGGCGGGTCGTGGAGCGCCACGGGCGGGACCGGGTCTTCCGGGTCGTCGGCACCCTGCGGGCCGTCTGGCTGATCGGTCTGGCCTTCGTCCGCCCCGGCGTGGTCGGGCTCGTCACCGTGATGGCCGTCGAGCTGGCGATCATCATCAACATGAGCCTGTTCAACCCGGTGCTCGCCACCTACCGGCTCGAACGCACGCCCGAGCACCTCGTCGCCCGCACCCTGTCGGCCTGGTCGATCGGCCAGCAGGCGTCCATCGCCGTCTGCACCGCGCTCGGCGGGCTGCTCGCCGACGCCACCGGCCCGCGCACCGCCCTCACGGTCGCGGGACTGCTCATCCTCGCCACCCCCTTCCTGCTTCCCCGACCCGACCGGACGCGGCCGGACGCCGTACCGGACACCCCGCCGGCCGCACCATCCGTACGGAGGACACCCGCATGAGCACAGACCGGGCACTCGATCCCGCGCACACCGCCCTCCTCGTCCTGGACTGCCAGCCCGCGATCCTGGCCGCGCTGCCCGGGGACGGGGACAGCGAGGCCCTGCTCGGCCGGGTGGCCGGGGCGATCGCCGACGTCCGCGCCGAGGGCGGCACCATCGCCCACGTGCGCGTCGGCTTCACCGAGGCCGACTGGGACGCCGTCCCGGCCGCCAACACCACCTTCGCGCCGCTGGCCCGGCACCGCGCCATGCACCACGAGGACCCGGCGGCCGCCGTCCACGAGCACCTGGCGCCCGGGGACGGCGACATCCTCGTGCGCAAGACCCGCTACGGGGCCCTGTCCACCACCGACCTCGACCGGCAGCTGCGCGAGCGCGGCATCACCACGCTGGTCGTCTGCGGCCTCGCTACCGGCGGCGCCGTCCTGTCCACCGTCCTCGACGCGGCCGACCGCGACTACCGGCTCCTCGTCCTGTCCGACGGCGTCGCCGACCCGGACCCGGAGGTCCACGACGTCCTGCTCCGCCGGGTCCTCCCCTCCCGGGCCGACGTCGTCGACACCGCCGGGCTGCGCGCCCTGCTCCGGGGCGACTGACGGGCCCGAACCCGTCCCGTCCCCGGCCGCCCGACAGAAGCCCGCCGACGTCCGCCGACGGCCGACGGCCGACAGCCGCAGGCCGACCGGCCCGCGGCTGTCGTGCGGCGTCCGGGTGGGCCGGAGCCGGCGGTGGTTCAGCGGCGGGCGGCGAGGCCCTCCAGGGCGGGGACCAGGGCGGCCGGGGTGGGCAGGGCGGCGTTGTCGGCCTGCAGGCGGTGGGCGGCGTCGCGCAGCGCGGCGTCGGTGAGGACGCGGGTGAGCAGCGGGGTGTCGACGGCGTCGGAGGTGGAGCTCAGGGCGGCGCCGGTGGCGGTGATGGCGTCGGCGTTGAGGAAGTGGTCCGCGCCCTGGGGGAGCAGCAGCTGGGGCAGGCCCGCCTGGAGGGCGGTCAGCATGGTGCCCGAGCCGCCGTGGTGGATCAGCGCGTCGGCGCGGCCGAGCAGTTCGTTGAGCGGGACCCAGGGCAGGCCGCGGACGTTGGCGGGCAGGGTGCCGAGCGGGGCGAGGTCGGCGCTGCCGACCGCGAGCAGGAAGTCGGCGTCGACCTCGGCCGCCGCCTCGACCAGGCGGACCACCGCGCGGACGCCGTCGAGTTCGGCGAGCACGGTGCCCAGGGTGACGACCGCCCGCGGGCGGTCGGCCTTGCGGAGGAACTCGGCCGGGACGATGCCGCCGCCGTTGTACGGGACGTAGCGCGTCGGCAGGCCGTCCGGGTCGCCGCCGAGCGGGCCGACGTTGAGTACCGCGGCGATGCCCGGGCCGGTCAGGCCGCGCTCCTCGTACAGGTCGGACACGTGCGAGGCCACCAGCTCGGCCATGGGAGCGCCGGGGCTGGCACCGAAGTTCTGCACCACCGACGGGATCTTGAGCTGGGCGGCGACCAGCGGGGCGGCGGCCGCGAAGGAGTCGTGGACGATCAGGTCGGCGCCCCAGTCGGTGGCAGCCGCCAGCAGGCCGTCCACGTCGGGACGGGAGGCGCGCGCGAACATCGCGGCCGCCATGTCGAGGATCTCGTCCTGGGTCCTGTTCTGGTTGACGTACTCGACCTTGCCGCCGAGAGCCTCCTCGATGATCTCCCGCAGGCTCCGGCCGTCGCCGATCTGGACGACGGGGAAGCCCGCGGACCGGATCAGCTCGACCGGCTGTCCGACGGCGAACAGGACCTCGTGCCCGACGGCGCGCAGCGCCTGGGCGGTGGGCACCATCGGGTAGAGGTGACCGGCCGCGGTGGGGCCGGTGAAGAGTATGCGCATGGCGGTCTCCTTGCGAATGTTGCTGACAAGGCAGTCTCACCTTTGAAGTTGACGTTCAGTCAATTTGATAAGGATCGCCATGCGCGGTAATCGGCCTTTCTGGAGCGGGGCTTGCCTCTCGGGCAATGGTGTGCTCCGCGCGCCGGTCGCCCGGGCCGTGCGCGCCCGCCGGACGCACCGGCCGTGCGCCGCCGCCCGCTCTCTCCCGGCGGTCGGTCGTGCGGCGGTCGGTTGTACGGCGACCGGTGGTGCGGCGGCCGGTGGTGCGGCGGCCGGTGGCGCGACAGCCGGTCGCGCGGCGGTCGGTCACGCGGCCGCGAGGAAGTCCCGGACGGTGCCGGTGAACGCCTCGGTCTCCTCGGCGAGCACGATGTGGCCGGTGTCGAACTCGGCGTAGGCGCTGCCGGGCAGGGCGGTGTGCAGCCGGCGGGCGTTCTCCACCGGGACGGTGGCGTCCTGGGTGCAGCCGATCACCAGGGCGGGCGCCTGGACGCGCGGGAGCAGCGGGCCGAGGTCCAGTCCGAGGTTGAGGGCGATGTGCCGCAGGGTGCCCGGAGTCGGCTGCATGTAGGCGGTGTTGGCCTGGACGGCGGTGCGCCCGATCCGGTCGAGGAAGCCGCGGCTGAAGGCGGTGAGGGTGGCGTAGCCGCCGAATGCGGCGGGGTGGTCGGCGAGCGAGAGCCAGGTGGCCATGGAGAGCCGCAGGTACTCGTCCTGTTCCGCGCTGATCCAGCCGGCGGCGGCGATCAGCCGGCGGACCCGCTCGGGGTGCAGGGCGGCGGTCGCGGTGGCGACGACGGCGCCGAGCGAGAAGCCGAGGATGTCGGCGGGGCCGCGGCCGGCGTCCTCGATCACGGCGGCGACCTGGGCGGCCAGCGCCTCCAGGGTGAGCGGGGCGCCGTCGTCGTCGGCGGCCTCGCTGCCGGAGAGGTCGGGCAGCAGCACGGTGCAACGGTCGGTGAAGGCGTCCAGCAAGCCGTCCCACATGGCCGAGCCGGGGCCGGTGCCGTGCACCAGGACGAGGGTGTCGGGGCCGTCGCCGACGACGCGGTAGGGGATGCGGGCGGTGCCGACGGTGATGACGGGCATGGCGGGTCCTCTCGACGGGGGGTGGACGGTGGGTCGGAAGACGTGCGGTGAGCGGCCGGACGGCGGTTTCGGCCCAGCGGCTCGGCACGAGAAGTAAACTACACGGTGCAGATCAGTGGTTCAACTGCACCGTACAGTGCACTTTGAGGGTGTGGGAACGGTGAGGGATGGAACCGGGAGGGGAACTGTCCGTACCCGCCCGCCGTCCAAGCAGTGACGGAATGCCTGCCCGGGTTGAACACCGGGAGGAGTACGGAGGGCCCTGTGCAGTCAGGTGGTGCCGAGCTGAACGTCGGATGCCCGGGCGGCGGCCCCGGAGGCGCGAGGGTCGCGCGGGTCCGGCGGTCCGGGTCCGGGTCGGGGGCGGGGGCGGAGCCCGGGGTGACGGTCGATCAACTCGACGCCGCCGAGCACTGCGAGACGCTGCTCCAGGACACCCTGGACGCCGTCCGTCCGGCGCCGGTCTGGCAGGGTTCGCCCGCACGGGCGGGCGCGCGGCTGCCGCTGCCGGGGCGCGAGTCGGAGCTGCTCTGGTACGTCACCCGGGGCCGGGACCTCCTCACCGTCGTCTCGCTGCCCCGGCGGGCGGTGCTGGCGGACGTGGTGGAGCGGCACTGGCGGCGGCGCGGCTGGACGATCACCTCGCTGAACGCCGGCCAGGAGCGCCCGGGCGTCGCCGCGACCACCCCGGACGGCTACCGGCTGGCACTGCGCTTCGGCGAGTCGGGCGAGGCCGGGCTGACCGCGAGTTCGCCCGGAGTGGCCCGCTCGGAGCGGGGCCCGGTGCTGTCCGGGAGCGTCGACCACTGCGCGCCGCCGCTGCCGTACGTCCGCTGTCCGTACTGGAGCGCCCTGGCGTAGGTGTCGGAGCGCGCCGGAACGCGCCGGGGGGCCGGAGGTGCTGGTGGAAGGGGACCGGGGGAGGCGTGGAGCGAGTCCCCCCGGACCCGCTCCACGCCGCCTCGTCGCGCGGCTTCGGCGCTGCCGCTCCCCCCGACACCCCGGGCAAACCCGCCGTTCCCCCCTGGCCACACCCTCCGGCGAGAGCGGTCCGCACAGGCCCCGGCGAGCCCCCACCCCCCGGGGACATCGTTGATCTCAAACTAACAAACCGCGTGGTTGGTTTGTCAATAGCGAAATCCACGAAACATCCACATTGTGGCTAGGCCCTCGGCGGAACCCGAAAAGGCCTCGGACCAGGGAGTTGTGGCCGATCCGGGACGGCCGGCGCCCGAGCCGCCCGCACCGGGCCGGTGGAGCTCACGGGCGGGCACCGGCTCGGAATCCGACATTCCGAGCATCATGGCAGCACGCAGTGACACCGGGCGGGCGCCCAGCGCAGCCGGGAGAAACGGAGAACCGGGGAGCGGGGAGCGGGGGCGGGCGGCCTCAGCGCAGCAGCCGGCGCTCCTTCGCCACCGCCACCGCGCCCGCCCGGGTGTCCACGCCCAACTTGTCGTAGATCCGGCCGAGGTGCGTCTTCACCGTGGCCTCGCTGATGAACAGCGCCCGGGCGATCTCCCGGTTGCCCAGCCCCTGCGCCAGCTGTTCGAGGATGTCCTGCTCGCGCTCGGTGAGCTGCGGTGAGGGCGCCCGCATCTGCGCCATCACCCTGGAGGCGACCGGCGGCGAGAGCACCGTGCGGCCCCGCGCGGCCGCGTGCACGGCGGCGAACAGCTCCTCCGGCCGTTCGGCCTTCAGCAGGTAGCCGGTGGCGCCGGCGGCGATGGCCCGGGTGATGTCGGCGTCCGTGTCATAGGTGGTGAGCACCAGGACGTGCGGTCCGCCCGGGGCGGCGGTGATCCGCCGGGTGGCCTCCACCCCGTCGATGCCGTCGCCGAGTTGGAGGTCCATCAGCACGACCTGCGGCGCCAGCCGGGCAGCCAGCGCCACGGCCTCCTCCCCGGTGCTCGCCTCGCCGACCACCTCGATGTCGCCGGCGCTCGCCAGCAACGCCAGCAGCCCGGCCCGCACCACGGCGTGGTCGTCGCAGACCAGCAGGCGGACCGGGGTCGTCCGGACGGGAGTCGTGCTCATCTCTGCTCCAAGGTCATGGCTGCTCCGGGCCGGTCGCCGCCGCGCCGGGTGCACGGGCGCTCCGCACTCATCGCTGCGTCAGGGGAATCGCGGCGGAGACGACGGTGCCCTCACCGGGCGTGCTCTCCACGGTCAGCCTGCCACCCAGCTGCCGCAGCCGGGCCCGCATCGCCGGCAGGCCGTACCCGCGCCCGCCCCCGGGGCCGTACCCGCGCCCGCCCCCGGGGCCGTACCCGCGCCCGTCCCCGGGGCCGGCCGCGTCCGGGTCGAAGCCCTGTCCGTCGTCGGCGATGTCCAGCACGGCCTGGTCGCCGAGGAAGGACAGCGTGATCGCGGCGGCCGAAGCCCCGGCGTGCTCGCGGACGTTGGCCAGTGCGCCCTGGGCGATCCGCAGCAGCGCGGACTGCGCGGCCGTGGGCAGCGGCACCGGTGTGCCGTCCAGGTGGAAGCGGACCGGCAGCCCGCTCTCGGTGGACTCCCGTTCGGCCAGCGACCGCAGTGCCCGGTCGAGGGTGCGGCCGTCGGACAGCTCCACCGGGGCGAGGTCGTGGACGAAGCGGCGGGCCTCGGCCAGGTTCCGGGCCGCCACCTCGGCGGCGGTGCGGACGTGGGTGCGGGCGGTCGCCGGGTGGGTGTCCCAGGTGCGCTCGGCGGCCTGGAGCAGCATCTGCTGACTGGACAGGCCCTGCGCCAGGGTGTCGTGGATCTCCATCGCCAGCCGCTCGCGCTCGGCCAGGGTGCCCTCCCGCCGCTCGGTGGCGGCGAGTTCGCGCCGGGTGCGGACCAGATCGGCGATCAGCGCGCGCTGCCGGGCGGCCTGCCGGGCCATGACGAGGAAGACGCCGGTGGCGAGCCCGGCCACCGCGGGCGGCAGCAGGACCAGCGTGGCGTCGGTGCCGCCGGGCAGCCGGATCTCGGCGATCACCACCAGCAGGGTCAGCGCCCCGACCAGCGGGATGGCCGCCCTGGCCGGCAGCACCCGCAGCACGCTGTAGATCAGCGGGACGGCGCACCAGGCGAAGCTCGGCGCGAGCAGCACCAGCACCACCCAGAGGGCCACCACCAGGGCCAGCGGCCACCGGCGGGGCCGGCCCGGGGCGGGCGGACGGCGGTGGTCGAGCCAGGACCCGGCCGGCCGGGCGACCGCGAGGGCCGCGCTCAGCCCGATCACCCAGGGGGCCTGTGGGGTGCCGGAGTGGTGGCTGAGGTAGCGGTTGAGCGAGGCGGCGAGCAGCAGCAGGAAGGCGGAGTCCAGCAGCAGTGCCAACCGGCCCGCGTCCGGGTCACCGGTGTCACGGGTGCCGAGGGTGTCGCCGGTGCCGAGGGCGGCGCGGCGGTCGGCGCCGGTGCGGTCCGCAGCGCCGCGGCCGGCGGTCGGGCGGGGCTGCTGCACGGGTGGCTCCTGGCTGAACGGGTGGTGCGGGCGCGGTCGGCGCCGGCCCGGACCGGCCTGCACCGGCCCGTACCGTCGCGGCCCGGACCCGCACCGACCTGCGTCGATCCCTCGATGGTGACCCGTCCGGCCCGGGGCCGCATCAGCCGATCGGTCGACCCCGGCGTCCACCATCATGCCCGGACGTCCGCGCCGGACCGTCGATGTGGCGGCGCCTTCCCCGGGCGGAGGATCGAAGCACGCCGCCGGGCGATCCCCCCAACGGCCCGGCGGCCCCCGAACCCCGGCCACACCCCACCCCGCCACACCCACCCCGCAGAACCGCTGAGGAGCTGGACCATGAAGAAGACCTCCGTGCGCACCCGGGTGCTGACCGGCACCGTCGCCGCCGCCGCGCTCGCCGCCGCCACCGTGGGCGCCGTCTCGGCGAGCGCCGAGTCCACCGACACCCCGGCCGTCCCGGCGGCGGCGAAGGCCGACACCCAGAACAAGAACCTGGCCGCGAGCAGCGGCCTGACCATCGACGCCGCCACCCGCGCCGCCCAGGCCGCCCTGGACGCGGCCACCAAGGCCGGCCAGCACGTGTCGGTCGCGGTCGTCGACCGCGACGGCGTCACCCGGGTGCTGCTGAAGGGCGACGGCGCCGGCCCGCAGGCCCCGGTCTCGGCCGAGCGCAAGGCCTTCACCGCGGTGTCCTGGAACGCCCCGACCTCGGAGCTGGCCAAGCGGCTGGCCCAGGCCCCGAACCTGAAGGACATCCCGGGCACCCTGTTCCTGGCCGGCGGTGCCCCGATCCAGTCGAAGGGCGCTCCGATCGCGGCCGTCGGCGTCGCGGGTGCGCCCAGCGGCGACCTGGACGAGCAGTTCGCGCAGGCCGGCGTCGCCGAGCTGGCGAAGTGACGTGAGCCCGGCCGCCGGACCGCCCCGCGCGAGGGGAGGGCCGGCGGCCGGGTCATGGTCTCGTTCGGGTGAACACCGGGAGGGTCGCCGCAGAACACGGGATGACCCTTCGAAAAGCCGGTGCCACTGTCAGTGGCGCGTGGCAGGCTTCCCGGTATGACGGCGTGGACCCTCAACGACATCGAACGTGCGATCCGCTCCTCCTGGGGTGTCGACACCTGTGCGCCCGAGGATCTGGCCCACTGGCGTCCCGACAATCCCGCCCGCGGCCAGTGCGGGGTGACGGCGATGGTGGTGCACGACCTGCTCGGCGGCGAGCTCATGATGGGCGAGGTGTACGTCGACGGGGTGCGGACGGACCTCCACTGGTGGAACCGTTTCGCCACCGGCTTCGAGATCGACCTCACCCGTGAGCAGTTCGGGCCGGACGAACTGGTCGGCCCCGGCCGCCCGGTGGCCCGGCCGGCCCGCCCCGGCCGGCTCCAGGCCCAGTACGAGCTGCTGCGCGGCCGGGTGGTCGCCGAACTGGAGCGCGGGGCGGCCGACGACCGCACCCCGATGCCGGCCCGCGCCTGCGCGTGAGCCGCTGCCCGGCCGCGGGTGCGCCGCCCGGGTCACCGGTCGGCCCGCGGGCGTTCTGACGTACAGTCGGTCGTGCACGAGCAGGTGCGGCGACGGGAGTGCGGGGATGACCGGGCGGACGATCGGCTTCGTGGGGCTGGGCTCGATGGGGCGCGGCATGGCCGGCAGCCTGCTGCGGGCCGGCCACACCGTACGGGTCTGGAACCGCTCGCCCGGGCCGGTGGCCGCCATGGTGGCCGAGGGCGCGGAGGCGGCCGACTCGCTCGCCGAGGTGTTCGCCGCCGACACGGTGGTCTCCATGCTCGCCAACGACACGGCGGTCGAGCAGCTGCTCGACCCCGCGCTGCTGGCCGGCGCCGCGGCGACCCTGCACGTCAACATGGCCACCGTCTCGCTCGCCCTCGCCGAGCGGGCCGAGGAGCGGTACGCCGAGCACGGCATCGGCTACGTCGCCGCGCCCGTCCTCGGCCGTCCGCCGGTCGCGGCGGAGGGGCGGCTGAACATCCTGGTCGCGGGCGCGCCCGAACTGCTGGAACGGGCCGAGCCGCTGTTCGCCGCGATGGGCGAGCGCACCTGGCACTTCGGTGAGAGCCCCCGGCAGGCCAACACGGCCAAGATCAGCACCAACTTCCTGATCGCCTGCGCGATCGAGTCGATGGCCGAGGCGTGCAGTCTGGCCGAGGCGCACGGCGTCCGGCCGACCGACCTGGTGGAGATGCTCAGCGGGACGCTCTTCCCCGGGCCGATCCACAGCGGCTACGGCTCGATGGTGGCCGAGCGCCGCTACGAGCCGGCGGGGTTCCGGCTGCCGCTCGGACTCAAGGACGTCGGCCTCGCGCTGGAGGCGGGGGCCGCGCGCAACGTTCCGCTGCCGTTCGGCAGCATCCTGCGGGACGCCTTCCTGGACGCGCTGGCCCACGGCGACGGGGACAAGGACTGGGCGGCCGTCGCGGCCGTCGCCCGCCGCCGGGCCGGACTGCCCGCCTGACCGTCGGCCGGGCCGGCCCGCGCCAGGTGCTCCCGCCCGCGCTTTGGCATGGGCGCGGAATAAACCGGCGTTCGGGGGCTGCTCACTCGTGCGTCCGCACCGTACGCACGACGGAGGAGTCCTGATGGCCGATCGGCCGTCCGGCGCCGAGGCGCCGCGCCGTTTCCTGTTCCTCGACGCCAGCGCGCGCGCCGACGGCAACTCGGCCCGGCTCGCCCGGCTGGCCGCAGGGTCGAGCCTGCCGGCCGGTGCCGAGCAGCGTTGGCTGCGCCTCGACGAGCACCCGCTGCCGCCCTTCCGGGACCTGCGGCACACCGGCGACGGCAGCTACCCCGAGCCGGCCGGCCACGAGCGGACGCTGCTGGACGCCACCCTGGCGGCCACCGACCTGGTCTTCGTCGCGCCGCTGTACTGGTACTCGCTGCCGACCAGCGCCAAGCTCTACCTCGACCACTGGTCGGCCTGGATGCGGGTGCCCGGGGTGAACCTCAAGGCCCGGCTGGGCGGCGGCACGCTCTGGGGCGTCACCGCCCTCGCTACCGAGGACGACAAGGCCGAGCCGCTGATCGGCACCCTCCGGCTGACCGCCGAGTACATGGGGATGCGCTGGGGCGGGGTGCTGCTCGGCAACGGCAGCCGCCCGGGCGAGGTGCTGGACGACGAGCGGGCGGTGATCGCGGCCAAGTCGTTTTTCGCGGGCTGAACCCCGGGCCGGGTCCGCCCGGACAGTGCGGCTCCGGCAGCTCCGGCAGCTCCGGCAGCTCCGGCGGCCCCGGCGGACCGGGCGTCGCGCCCGTCCGCCCCCGCCGCCGGGGCCGTGCGCTACCGTCTTTCGGACGTGTACCCGTCACGCGGTACCCCGGAGGTCGACCCGGGGCAAGGCGCAAAAGCCTTATGAGTGGCCAGAGTTGGATGATTCGGGCACTCCGCCCCCGGGTTCGATTCGTAGCGTGCCACCCGGCTTCCGGACCGGTCGGGTCGTTCGGTACTCTCCGTCGGACTTTCAGCTTCGCGGGGGGTACGTGGCGTCTCCGGCCGCCCCCTCGCGCCCCGGGCCTCGCCCGGACACTTCCGTGAGGTCTCCTTGTCCATACGTCGCAGTTTTGCCCTTGCCGGAGCCGTCGCGCTCGCGTCCTCGCTCGTCCTGGCCGGCGCCCAGGGCGCCATGGCCGTCGGCGCCACCGGCACCCCGTCCGCCGTCGCGCAGCAGGCCGACAAGGCGTCGCGCGCGAGCCTCGACCTCTCGCTGAACGGCGTGCCCGGCACCTTCATCGCCGGCGGTGACGCCCGCGAGTTCACCTTCAAGGTCGACAACAGGACGAAGCACGACTTCGTCTTCATCCCGCTGCTCAAGTTCAAGAACAAGGCGGGCTCGCTCCAGGCGAAGGACCTCAAGGTCCAGTACCGGCTCCCCGGGGGTGAGTGGCAGACCGCCGTGGTCGCCCCCGACCAGAGCGGGGAGAAGAACGACTCCGTCCTGATGATGCTCGGCACCCTCGACGGGGCCGGCAACCCGGTCGCCGACGACCTGCTCGGGGTGAACCGCGGCAAGAACGTCCCGATCAAGGTCCGGGCGTCCTTCACCGACGGTGCCCCGCTCGGCCGGGCCGGCGTCGTCCCGGTCGTCTTCGCCGCCGAGCTCGACGACTCCAGCCACCAGCCGGTCGACAACGGCCACCTCAGCTGCGAAGGCGGCGTGGGCTTCGTCATCAAGGCGCACGGCGGCGGCAAGCCGTCCCCGACGCCCACCGCGTCGCAGACCGGCAAGCCCAGCCCGACCCCGACCCAGACGGGCAAGCCCAGCCCGACCGCGAGCAGCTCCTCGTCGGCCACCGCGACCGCCACGCCGACGGAGAAGCCGACCGAGACGCCCACCGGCAAGCCGACCGAGAAGCCCACCGAGAAGCCCACCGAGAAGCCGACCACCCCGGCCACCGGCGAGCCCTCCGGCTCGGCCACCGCCCCGGCCCCGGCCGAGAGCAGCGGCGACACCGCCGGCCCGATCGACTTCCCGGTCGTGCCCCCGGTCATCACCCCGCCGCCGCTGACCCCGGCCGCCGTCGACAAGGCCAAGGCCGCCGCGGACGGCAGCGACAAGGCCCTGGCCCAGACCGGTGGCGGTGACAACACCACCGCCATCGCGGCCGCCGGCGGCGCCGTCCTGGCGGCCGGTGTCGGCACCCTCGTGGTGCTGCGCCGCCGCAAGTCCGCCCAGCAGGGCTGACCCGGAACGCACCGACGCCCGGGAGGGCCGGGCCGCGGCTCATGCCGGCCCGGCCCTCCCGGCGTTCCCGGGCGGTGTCCCCTCCCGGCCCGGCCCTCCCGGCGTTTCCCGGGCACGCTCGCTCCCGTCGTTCCGGGCGCGTCCCCGGAGCCTCCCGCGCCGCCCGCACCGTCCCGTCGGACGGATCCGCGGGCGGCGCGGACGGTTCTCCTCCGTCACATAGGATGTCCGGCCGGAGGGGGGGCGGAACGGCGGGGAGAGGACAGGTGCGGACAGCACGCACGGCACGGGCCACCACCGACTACGAGGCGGCGACCGGGCGGATCGCCGGGTTGCCGCTGCGCAGGCACCACGTCCTGCTGGCCGCCTGGACGGTGCTCTGGTTCCTCCTGGTCGAGCCCAGCGGCGGCTTCTCCTGGCACTACCTGCGCCAGGGCGAGCAACTGCTCTTCAGCGATCAGCCCGACGGCGGCCTGTCGCTCTACGCCCGCCACCCGGAGCTCCAGATCGGCCCGGTGAGCCTGGCCGCGGCAAGGCTCACCGCCCCGTTCGCACCGCACACCGGCGAGCTGATCGCCGAGGCGGTGAGCGCCGGGCTGGGCCTGGTGATGCTGGTCGTGGTCGGCCGCACCGCCGCCCTGTACTACCTCGGCACCGGGATCAACCACCGGCGGCTCCAGCAGCGGCTGCTGATCGCCGGGCTGGCGTTCATCCCGATGTGGGTCGAGGTCTCGGTCCGCTTCGCGCACCTGGACGACGTCCTCGCGCTGTTCTTCACCACCCTCGCCGCGCACGCCCTGGCCCGCGGCAAGCCCGTCCAGGTCGCGGTGCTCCTGGCCCTGGCGGTGGACTCCAAGCCCTGGGCGATCGCCTTCGCTCCGCTGATCCTGGCGCTGCCCCGGCCCGCCTGGCTGCGCACCGCGCTCTGGTTCTGCGCCCTGGTGGCGATCGCCTGGCTGCCGTTCTACCTGGGCAACCTGGACACCATGGCGGCCGCCAAGTTCACCATCCCGAACCAGCCCGCCTCCGCGCTGCGCTGGTTCGGGGTCACCGACCCGGCCACCCCCTGGTGGGACCGGCCGACCCAGTTCGCGCTCGGCATCGGGCTCGGCTGCGTCGCCGTTTGGCGCGGCCGCTGGCCGGCCGTGGTGCTGCTGGGTGCGGACGCCCGCGTCCTGCTCGACCCGAGCGTCTACACCTACTACACGGCCTCGATCCTGCTCGGCACCCTGCTCTGGGACGCGGTGGGGCAGAAGCGGCTCGTCCCGTGGTGGAGCTGGATCGCGCTGGCCGCGCTGTACGGCGGCACGCTGTTCCTCCCGTCGGACGCGGCCCGCGGCTTCGTCCGGCTCGCCTTCGTGGTGGTCTCCGCCGCGTACGTGCTGTTCTGGCCCGCGCAGCGGTCCCGCCGGCCGCGGTCCGGTGCGCCGGGCGATGGCGACGGCGACGGCGACGGCGGTGCCATCGGCCGCCGGGGCGGGCGACGGCGCGTGCGGGTGCCGGCCGGCACCGGGGTCTGACGCGGGAGGGCCCGCCCTCGTTCACCGCTTGACCCTCACGCGACGTGAGAGCCGAGGGTGGTGGTCAGCACCAGGGAGGAACTCCGATGACCAGTGAGGGCTACTCGGTCGGCGTCGTGGCGAAGATCGCCAAGGTGACCGTCCGCACCCTGCACCACTACGACGGGATCGGTCTGCTGTCCCCGGCCGGCCGTACCCGGTCGGGCTACCGCCGGTACACGGACGCCGACCTCGACCGGCTGCAGCAGATCCTCTTCTACCGAGAACTCGGGTTCCCCCTGGAGGAGATCGCGGCGATCCTGGACGACGACTCGGTCAGCCCGACCGAACACCTCCGGCGGCAGCACCGGCTGCTCACCGACCGGATCAGTCACCTCCAGGAACTCGCCTCAGCCGTCGAACACGCCATGGAGGCACGGAGAATGGGCATTCAGCTGACCCCGGAGGAGAAGTTCGAGATCTTCGGCGAGGACTACCAGGAGGACTGGGAGCAGGAGGCCGAGCAGCGGTGGGGCGACACCGCGGCCTGGGCCGAGTCGCAGCGCCGCACCGGCGGCTACTCCAAGGCCGACTGGCAGCGGATCCAGGCCGAAATGACCGGGCTCAACGACCGCCTGGCCGAGGCGCTCACCGCCGGCGAGCCCGCCGACGGCCCGGTGGCCACGGACCTCGCCGAGGAGCACCGGCAGCACATCTGCCGGAACTTCTACGACTGCACGTACACCATCCACCGCGGCCTGGCCGGGCTGTACGTCTCCGACCCGCGCTGGACCGACGTCTACGAGAAGATCGCGCCGGGCCTGGCCCAGTGGCTGCACGACGCCGTCCTCGCCAACGCCGACCGGCGCGAGGAGAAGCGCGCGGGGCAGTAGGCCGCGCGCGCCCGGGCCATCCCGCGCCCACCCCGTGCCCGCGCCCACCCCGTGCCCGAAGGAGCGCCGGGCTCAGGCCGCCCCGCGTCCGAAGGAGCGCCGGTAGGCGGTAGGGGAGGTGCGCATCACCCGGCCGAAGTGGTGGCGGAAGGTCGCGGCGCTCTCGAAGCCGACCGCCGCGGCGATCTCCTCCACCGACCCCTCCGGCGACTCCAGCAGCGCCAGGCTGGCCGCGATGCGCTGGGTGACGACCCAGCGCATCGGGCTGGTCCCGTTGCGGGCGGTGAAGTGCCGCAGGTACGAGCGGTCCGACATCCGGGCGGCGCCGGCCAGTTGCGAGATGGTCAGCGGGGAGGCCAGGTGGTCCAGCGCCCACTGCATGCTGCGGGCGATCCCGTCGTCCTCCTCCTCGACCGGGCGGACCGCCGCCTCGATGAACTGGGACTGCCCGCCGTCCCGGTGCGGCGCCACCACGAAGCGCCGGGCCACCGTGTTGGCCACCTTGGCGCCGTGGTCCCGGCGGACCAGGTGCAGGCAGAGGTCGATGCCGGCCGCGCTGCCCGCGCTGGTCAGCACGTCGCCGTTGTCCACGTAGAGCACGTCCGGATCGACCCGCACCGCCGGGTAGCGCTGCTGGAGCAGCTCGGCGTACCGCCAGTGGGTGGTCGCCACCCGGCCGTCCAGCAGCCCGGCGGCGGCCAGCGCGAAGGCGCCCGAGCAGATCGACACGATCCGGGCGCCGCGCGCGTGCGCCGTGCGCAGTGCCTCGACCAGGGCGGGGGAGACGCCGCCGCCCTGGCGACCGGGAGATGCCCCCACGCCGCCGAACGCGTTCGGCACCCCGGGGACCACCACGGTGTCGGCCGCGGCCAGCTCGTCCAGCCCGTGCCGGGCGGTCAGCGTGAAGCCGCCCACCGCCTCCAGTGCCGTACCGGGCCGGTCGGCGCACACCTTCAGCCCGTACCAGGGTGTCGCCAGCAGGCCGGTCAGCTCGGGTCGCGCCAGCCCGAACACCTCGACCACCACGCCGAGTTCGAACGGCGCCATGCCCGGGAAGGCGTACACCGCGACGTCGTGCACGGGCTCCGGGCGCCGGCCGATGGTGACGGCCACCGGCCGTGGCCCGACGGCGGCTTCGGCGACCGGGGCGCCGGCCGGGCCGGAGACGTTCTGCTCGGCCATGCGAACCCCCTGCTCACGGGTGGCGGAATGCCGGTGAGTGTAGCTGTCCCGGCCCCTTCGGAATTTTCTTCGAACCCGACTGCAACCTTCACCTCCGTCACACGTCCTTTGGTACGGGGGCGGAGGGAACCCGGCAGAGGGCGGCTGGGATGATCCCCCCGATCGCGATCTTGATCAGGTGGATCTGACGGAACGGCGGCCGCCGTCACCGTCCCGGGGGAAAGCGGAAGCGCACATGTCCATGGCCATCGGGCCGACCGTCGCGCCGGCAGGGGGGCGCGGCTTCTCCGTCCGCGGGGCCGTCGCCCTGCTGTTCGGAGCGCAGGAGGCCGGCGAGCCGCTCGCCGCCGTCGCCACCGAGCAGGAGGCGAAGCAGCGCCGCTCCGGGTTCCGGCTGCTGCGCGGCGGCCGGAAGCCCGCCGAGGACCGGCCCACCCTGACCGACCTCTACCACGCCCACCGGCTCGGTCTGGTCCGGATGGCGGTCCTGTTGGTCGACCACCAGGACCTGGCCGAGGACGTCGTGCAGGACGCCTTCACCCAGCTCTACCAGCGCTACGGCGAGGAGCTGGACGACCTCGACAACGCCCTCGGCTACCTGCGCACCTCGGTGGTCAACGGGGCCCGCTCGATGCTTCGCCGCCGCAAGACCGCCCGCGAGTACGTGCCGCCGCACGTGGCCGACGCCCCGTCCGCCGAGGACCACGCGGTGCTCAACGACGAGCACCGCCGGGTGCTGGTGGCCCTGCAGGAGTTGACTCCCCGCCAGCGTGAGGTGCTGGTGCTGCGCTACTGGTCCGACATGTCGGAGGCGCAGATAGCCGAGACCCTGGGACTGTCCCGGGGCGCCGTGAAGTCCACTGCCAGCCGCGCTCTGGACGCCTTGGAAAAGCACCTGGAGAAGGTTCGATGACCGACAAGCTCCCCCGCCGCATCGGCGGCGACGGCGACGGGCCGGCCGAGACACCGACGGAACGGCTGCTCCGCGAGGCGATGACGGCCCGGGCCTCCATGGTCACGGCGGCCGACCTGCGACCGGCCGCTCCCCCGAAGAACCGCATCCGCCGGCTGCGCCCGGTGTACGCCGTCACCGTGCCGCTCGGCCTGGCCGCCGCCATGGCGCTCGGCGTGCTCACCTTCCACGGCGAGCCGGTCGCCCAGGACCAGGTCCCGCCCCCGGCCGCCACCCTGACCGCCGTGCCGAGTCCGACGCCCGATCCGACCGGCGAGCCCAGCCCGACGGCCACCCCCGCCGACCCGGGCACCCCCACCAGTGCGGCCGAGCCGGAGGTCCCGGCCGCCGACGGCGTCTCCTCCTCCGCCCCACCGGCCTCCAACACACCGACCGGTACGGCGAGTTCGTACACCTTCCGTGGTGTCAGGTTCAAGGTTCCGGCCGGTTGGAAGGCGGTGCCGGTTTCGACCAGTCAGGTCTGCGTCCTGAGTCCGGGCGCTCCGACCGACCCGCAGCAGGGCTGGGACTCGGCGAAGTGCGAGCCGTACGGCGTCCTGGTCGTGGTCTACAACAGCCCGGACGAGATCGGCGGCGGTGCCTGGCCGACGACGGACGACCTGGTCGCCGACAGCGGCTGGGGCCACCAGCCGAACTGCCCGATCTGGGGCCGGCCCTACTTCCCCGAGAACGGCTACTCCTCGGTCGGCGCACCCGTGCGGACCAAGCCCACCGTGGCCGGCAGGACGATCGACAAGACCCAGTGGAACGTCACCTGCAAGCCCGGGGACACCTTCACCGCCCAGCTGTGGGGGATGGGTCTGGACCAGGTCTTCGTGGTGGCGAACGGGCTCAAGAGCGACTACCAGTCGGGCCTGACGGCGATCGTCAACAGCCTGGACGTGAGCGGCCACAAGTCACCGTCCCTGACCCCGTCCGACAAGGGCGCGAAGGACATTGCGATCACGGTCGACGGCGGCATCGGCGCCGGACAGAAGGTGTCCACCAACGGCACCCCGGTGACCTTCACGGTGACGTACCGGAACACCGGCCCGAAGGCCTACGACAAGCTCCAGCCGCTGGTCTACACGAAGGAGTACGCCGGGACGCCGCCGAGCGAGATGGTCATGATCAACAAGGGCAGGCTGGAGCGCCAGGACGCCGGCGTCTGGAAGGAGATCCCGCTCGGGATGGGCGGCGGCATGGACTACGCCATGGTGGGCCAGCAGGCCCAGTTCTCGCTCGCGCCGGGGGAGTCCAGGACGGTGACGTACCGGATGAGCCTCGACAAGCTGGACGGGCCCGGCACGATGCCGGTGTCCGTCCAGGCGACGCTGCCGTACGACGGCTCCGCGCCGCTGACCTCCCTGAAAGAGGTGATCGTCCCGGTGACGGTCGTGAAGTAGCCGTCCCAAGCGGGCCGTCGAGGCGCCGTGACCGGGGATCTCCCCTGGTCACGGCGCCTTTCGGTGTTCCGGGCGAAGTCCGCGAAAAATTTCTTCGAACCCGCCTGCAACCCCCCGGCGGGATGGACGTCTATCAGGGTGAGAGGCGGGGAGAGCGAGCCGGCGGAGCCGGGGGGCTCGGGCCGGCTCCTCGGGGCGCGACATCGGGCGCCCGTTCACCCGATCACCATCACCTTCATCACCACGTGTCCTTGGGGGGACTGTCACATGAACGCGTCCGTTATCGCCCGTATTGCGAAGATCGTCCCGCTGGCCGTCGTCGCCGCCGTCGGTGTCGCCGCCTGCGGCCCGACGAACGGCGGAGCGTCCGTCGCCGCCTCCGCTCCCGCCTCCACCCCGGCCGTCACCTCCTCGGCCACCCCCGGCGCGGGCGCCGTCCCGACCACCCCCGCCCCGGCCGCGCCGACCACCGAGGCGGCCCCGCCCGCCGCCGCACCCGCCGCCGACGCCCCCGCGGCACAGGCCCCCGCGGCCCCCGCCGCCGGGACCAAGCCGGCCGCGAAGGCCCCGGCCAAGCCGGTCGCTGCCAAGCCGGCGCCCGCCAAGCCGGCCAAGCCCGCCGCCCCGAAGGGCGCCCAGCCCGGCGGAAGCGGTGTCGGCATCACCTTCGGCGGCCTGAAGGAGAACCAGCAGATCGAGCTGAACGACCTGGTGTCCTTCTCCGTGACCTGGAAGAACAACGACGCCACCGGTACCCGCAACGTGGCCCCGGTGGTGTCGACCCAGCTGTACGAGGGCGCGCCCTGCTCGATGATCGCGATGGCGGAGGGCACCCTGGAGCGCAAGGACGCCTCGGGCTGGAAGAAGCTCGACAACCTCAGCACGGGCACCGGGATGGACTATGTGATCAACCGGAAGGACGGGGCCTTCACGCTCGCCGCCGGTGAGAGCCGGACCATCGAGTACCGGATGCGGCTCTCCTCGGCCAACCGTCCGGGCCGGATCACGATCGAGGCGGACGCCCCCGTGCCGAACTCCGCGGACTACCGCGACATGGCGAAGGCCGAGCTGAACGCCGTGGTCGTCGACCGCCACGCCCCGGAGGTGACCGGTGTGTCGGCGTCGAGCCTCAAGGTCGGTACGACCCCCGCCGAGTTCGGCTTCGTGGTCGCCGCGCCCGAGGGCACCGCGAACCTGCACCCCGTGGTGGGCCTGTCGAGCGCCAACTGGCTGACCCCGGACGACGTCACGCTGGAGGTGATGGCCGGCGGCGCCTGGAAGCCGGTCGAGGTGCGCGAGGACTGCAACGGTCTGACCGCGGTCGCCCCGACCGGGCTGGAGGTCAACCGGTGGGGCGACTCGGTCGATTACTCCTTCCGGATCACCATGAAGCAGGCCCCGCAGTTCGACGTGGACGTCCAGGTGGGTGCCGAGGCGAACGGCCACCAGGCCGCCCGCTGGCACGCTTTCGACCCCCAGGGCCGCCGGTAACGGACGCCCGCACCGAAGCCGAAGGGCCCGGCCTCCCACTGCTCGGGAGGCCGGGCCCTTCACCGTGACCCCGTCACGGCCGTCGTGCGGCGGCTCAGGCGAGCGAGGCCATCCAGGCCTCGACGTCCTCGGCGCTGCGGGGCAGGCCGGCCGAGAGGTTCTCGTTGCCGTCGGCGGTGACCAGGATGTCGTCCTCGATCCGGACGCCGATGCCGCGGTACTCCTCCGGCACGGTCAGGTCGTCCTGCTGGAAGTACAGGCCGGGCTCGACGGTCAGCACCATGCCGGGGACCAGCAGCGCGTCGACGTGCTCCTCGCGGCGCGAGTGGGCGCAGTCGTGGACGTCCAGGCCGAGCATGTGGCCGGTGCCGTGCAGGGTCCAGCGGCGCTGGAGGCCGAGCTCCAGGACCTTCTCGACGTCGTACACCGAGGCGTCCAGCAGGCCCCAGGCGAGCAGCCGCTCGGCCAGGACGCGCTGCGAGGCCTCGTGGAAGTCGCGGAACCGGGCGCCGGGCCGCACCGCGGCGATGCCGGCCTCCTGGGCGTCGTACACGGCGTCGTAGATCCGGCGCTGGAGCCCGGTGAAGCGGCCGTTGATCGGCAGGCTGCGGGTGACGTCGGCGGTGTAGAGGGTGCTGGTCTCCACGCCCGCGTCCAGCAGCAGCAGCTCGCCGGGGCGCACGTCGCCGTCGTTGCGCACCCAGTGCAGGGTGGTGGCGTGCGGGCCGGCCGCGGCGATGGTGCCGTAGCCGACGTCGTTGCCCTCGACCCGGGCGCGGCGCCAGAAGGTGCCCTCGATCCAGCGCTCCGAGGTGGCGACGGCCTGGCCCAGCTCGCGGACCACGTCGGTGAAGCCCTTGACGGTGGCGTCGCAGGCGGCGCGCAGCTCGCCGATCTCCCACGCGTCCTTGACCAGCCGCAGGCCGCTCAGGAACTCCTTGAAGCCGGCGTCCTTGTCCTCGTCCAGGGCGTCGGCGAGCGCGGCCTCCAGGCCGGCGTCGTAGCCGCGGACGATCCGGGTCGGCACGGCGGGGTCCGCGGCCTTCGCGGCCAGCTCCTCGGCGGCCTGGCGCACGTCGCGGGCGGGCAGGCCGAGCAGCTGCTCCTGCTCGCTCAGGCTGTGCCGGCGGCCGACCCACAGCTCGCCGTTGCCGTCCAGCCAGAACTCGCCGTTCTCGCGGTTCGAGCGGGGCAGCAGGTAGAGCACGAACGCGTGGCCGGCGTCGCCGGTCGGCTCGCCGACCAGCACCGCGTCCTCGGTCTGGTCACCGGTGAGGTGGACGTACTCGCTGGAGGCGCGGAACGCGTAGTCGGTGTCGTTGGAGCGGACCCGCAGGTTGCCGGCCGGGACGACCAAGCGCTCGCCGGGGAAGGCGGCGGAGAGCGCGGCGCGGCGCTCGGCCGCGTACGGGGCCTGGGCGACCGGGGAGAGGCCGTGCAGCTCGGTGTCGGCCCAGCCGGACTTCATCGAGGCGGCCAGCTCGTCGGAGATCTCGCCGTAGAGACCGTTCTTGCGGCCCTTGTGCTGCTCGGGCTCCTCGCCGCCCTCGGCCTCGGGGTTCTCGGCCACCGCGGGGGTACGGTCCTCGGTCACGTGCAACGCCTCCTTGGGGGGTGGTACCGCCGCCCCTCGGGGGAGGTGTCGGATCGCGACACGCGCGGGCGGCCGTGCGTCCATGGTACGGACGCCGGGCCGCCCGCCCCTTTCGGGTCCGAACCTTCACTCGAAGCGGGCCGCCAGCAGCATCAGGTCGTCGGTGGCGGTGCCCGCGACCGACGGGGCCGGGCAGACGGCCAGCAGGTGGGCGCAGAGCCGGTCCGGGTCGATCCGCACGTCGCGCGGGGCGTCGGCGGCGGCGCGGCGCAGGTTGGCCTGCCCGGCGTGCAGGGTCGGGCCGAAGCGGCGGGCCAGGCCCTCGGTGTAGAGCAGCAGGGTGTCGCCGCGCTCGGCGGTGAACTCGACCCCGGGGGCCTCCCAGCAGGCCAGCATGCCGAGCGGGGCGGAGAGCGAGGTCTCGACGAACTCGGCGCCGTGCCGGCCGACCAGGACCGGCGGGCAGTGCCCGGCGCCGGCCAGGGTGACCCGGCGCTCCTCGGGCTCGACCCAGGCGTAGACGGCGGTGGCGGAGCGGCTCGGCTCGGTGGTCTTGAGCAGCAGTTCCAGGTCCCCCAGGACGGAGACCGGGTCCTCGCCCTCCAGCACCGCGTACGCCCGCAGCGCGGCCCGGACCCGGCCCATCGCGGCGGCCGCGCCGGGGGCGGAGCCGGGGCCCGCGCCGGGGCCGTCGCCGGAGACGGAACCGACGGTGAGGCCGATGGTGCCGTCCGGCAGCGGGATCGCGTCGTACCAGTCGCTGCCGACGGAGCACTCCAGTCCGGCCGGGACGAGCCGGGCGGCCAGCCGCAGCCCGGCGGCCTGGGGGAGGCGGTCCGGCAGCAGGCCGCGGCGCAGCGCCTCGGTGGTGCGCGCGATCCGGTCCGCCTCCAGCTGCTTGGCGAGCAGCGGGGCGGCGATCTCGCAGTAGTGGCGGGCCAGTTCGCGCTGGCATTCGGTCGGTTCGGCGGGCTCGTCGTAGAACCAGAGGGCGGCGGCGAGCGGGCCGTCCTCGGCGGTGGCGAGCGGCAGGCCGTAGGCGCCGCCGAGGCCGAGGTGGACGGCGAGTTCGCGCAGCCGGGCGCCGATGGCCGGGTCCTCGGCGAGGTCGCGGGAGTGCAGCCGGGCGGGCCGGTCCCGTTCGCGCAGCAGCCGGGCCAGCAGGCTCTGCTCGGTCGGGACGGTCTCCAGGGCGCCGAGGCTGGCGCGGTCGAGGCCGAAGCCGACCGGCTGTCCGGGACCGCCGCCGGGCCGCCTGGTGACCAGCACGCCGCGCCGGGCGCCGAGCAGGGCGGCGCCGGAGGCGAGGACGGTGTCCAGGGTGGCGGCCAGGCCGCGGGCGCGGGCGAGCCGCTCGGTGTGCTCGTGCAGGCTGGTGATTTCGGACAGGCGTCCGGCCAAACGGTCCTGCACGGCGGCGGACGGCGCCGTGCGGGCGTCCGTCGTGCCGTCCAGGGCGTCGACGGGGCCGGGCAGGTCCGGCAGGTCGAGGACGGTGAGCCCGCCTGCGCAGCCGGGTTCGCCCGGCTCGGCGGTCGTCGTCGACGGGAGGGCCGTCAACGGGTGGGACTCGTTCATGCCGTCACTCCTGACGCGGTGCTACGTGCCATGCGAAACCCCCAGATACGGCCAATGTGGAGCGAGCACGGCCTTAGGGCGCGTTTCGCCTCGATTCGCTACTACTCGTCATTGATCGACAGCAATGCCACCACTTCTACACAGGCCATTCGGGGCATGTCCAGATCCAGGACGACGCGGTTGCCCGTTCCACATCCATCGCGACCCGGTCGCGGGGCGCGCGGGGTTGGTACGCGCGCCGGTCGGGCCGGGAGGCATGGAGCGGGCCGCGAACGGGCAGAACCGGGAGGACGGCCCGGGCGGCCGTCCGGATCGTATGTCCGTGCCGCCCGTGAGCCGGGCTGGCCGGAACTCTCTCACTCGTACGGTGGAACCAAGCGTGCCCGGGCGGCGTCCATCCGTCGCGTACGGGATTCTCGTTCCAAGGGCTGTGCCGGTGCGCGGCCCTCTCATGTCGTGCTCCACACCCGCTCCACGTCGAAGCCGCGCCGCCCGCCTTGCCGCCCGCCCCGCGCCGCGCCGCCCGGGGACCGTGCCGCGGCGGGCCCGCACGGAGGATCCCGACGGACGCCGGCGGGGCGGAGCGAACCGAGCGGTCAGGGAAAGGAACGAGCGCCATGCGTGAGAATCCGAAGGACCGGTCGGAGGAGCGTTCCGCCCGGCTCGCCGCGGCCCTGGCGGCCGCCGTCGACCACTGCTGGCCCGTGGTGCCGGGCGCCGTGCTGCGCGACGGCCGGTGCTCCTGCGGCGACCTGGACTGCACCGTCCCCGGCGCGCACCCCCACGACCCCTCGCTGCTGGCCGCCACCACGGACGCCCGGATGGTGCGCTGGTGGTGGGAGCGGCAGAGCCCGGACGCGCCGGTGCTGGCCGCCACCGGCTCCACGGTCTCGGCGGTCAGCCTGCCCGCGGCGGCCGGCGCCCGGGCGCTGGTCTACCTGGGCGCGCTGCGGCTGCCGCTCGGACCGGTGCTGGCGATGCCGGGCCGCTACGCGCTGTTGGTGGCCCCGTACTCGCTGGACATGCTCGGTGAGATGCTCGCCCAACTCCCTTGGGTGCCGGGCTCGTTGCGCTATCACGGGCCGGGTGGCTTCCTGGCGCTGCCGCCCGGCGGTGCGGCCGGAGGCCGGGGGAGGGTGCGCTGGGTGCTGGCACCGCGGCCGGGCGCCGGCGGCGGGGTCTGGCTGCCGCAGGTCGGGCCGCTGCTGGGGGAGTTGGTGGAGGCGGCGGTCCGGTTGGACAGCGGACGCTCGGCCTACTGAGGACCGCGGGTGCCGGGCGGGGCGCCGGGGCCGTCCGCGGGGCGGGTCCGGGGCCTGTGCGAGGGCTCGCGCCGGGGCCTCCGTCGGGGCCTTCACCGGGGCGTTCCGGAAAAACAAAAGATCCGGCCGCTGGCGACGGGGGATGCACCAGCGGCCGGACTCTTTAGACAGTAACAAGGATCTGCGCCCGCGCCAATTTCCAAGACGCCCTCCACGCCCGGAAATTGCGCGTTCACCGCGACAATGTGACGCGTATCACGCGGATCCTGCGCGCTTTAGTTCAGGGTGACCTGACGGTTCACCAGGTTCGCGCGGGCGCGCCGCTCCTCGGCGGTCAGCGGGGTCCCGTCGGCGAGCACGGCGGCGAGCCGCTCGGCGAACTCGGCGGCCGGCTTCTCGCAGTCGGCGGCGGTCATCGCGAGCGGGAGGTCCCACACCGGGACGGTCAGGCCGTGCGCGCGGAACGAGCCCACCAGGCGGGTGTCCGCGCCGAGCGAGGCCTCGCCGGCCGCGTTCAGCCGGGCCAGCGCGTCCAGCAGCTGCTCCTCCGGCACGGTCATCACCCAGCGCAGGTGGTTCTTGTCCGGAGTGCCGCACCAGTAGGCGGAGTCCACGCCGGCGAGCTTCTCGGTCGGGATGGCCGAGGCGTTGGCGCGCTCCAGGGAGGCGGCGACCTCGCCGGTGGCGGCCTCGGCGTCCTCCAGCCAGAACTCGAAGCCGGTGTGCACGGTGGGCGTGAACGCGGCCCCGGCGTCCAGCAGGTCCTGCAGGCGGCGCCCGCCCGGGACGGTCCGGCGGGCCGGCACCGGGCTGCCCGGCTCGGTGGCCAGGGCCAGCTCCAGGGCGTCCGCGAGGTCGCGGCTGAGGTCGCCGGAGGCGGACTGGGTCTGCAGGCCGAGCAGGATCGAGCCGTCCTGGCGGCGCAGGGCCGGCCAGGCCAGCGGCAGCACGGTGGCCAGGGTCACCGACGGGACGTCACCGGTGGCGCCGTCCGCCACCCCGGCGGCCAGCGTCAGCGGCACCGTGGCGGCGGGCACCAGCTCGCGCAGCGCCACCCAGTCGGCCTCGCCCGACAGGCCCTCGAACGGGCGGTGCACCAGCTCCTGCACCGCGTGGGAGGCCTCCCGGCCGTGACACGCCTTGTACCGGCGGCCCGAGCCGCAGGGGCAGTCCTCGCGGGCCCCGACCACGGGGATCTCGCCCGTGACGGCGGTGGTGGACTGGCGCTGCGGCGCCTTCTTGGCGGCCTTCTTGCCCATGCTGCGGCTCTCCCGGAAACGGTGGTCCTGTGTTCCGGGAAGCCTAACGACACATTCCCCGCGCCCGGCTCACGCGCTACGGGCATCGCCCCCGGTGCGCCGGGCGTGCCGGGCCCGGGCGGGCAGCGCCGCCCAGACCGTGACCTCGCCGGGGGCGTCGCGCACGCCCCAGTCGCTGGCCAGCTGGTCGACGATGCTCAGGCCGCGGCCGCCGCGCGAGGTCAGCGAGGGACTCGCGGGCAGCGGCCGGGTGGCCGCCCCGCCGTCCGTGACCTCCAGGGTGAGCACCCCGTCGGCGTGCATCTGCCAGCGGAACAGCACGCCGCCGTCCGGCTCGCCCGAGCCCTCGGCGGACTCCCGGCCGCCCGGTGCGGCGCGCGTCCCGGACGGGACGCCGACCAGCACCTGCCCGAGCACCTCGGCCCGGCCGCTGCGGCCCAGGGCCGGCAGCGGTCCGAGCGGGCGGGCGTATCGACAGGCGTTGCTCAACAGCTCGGAAAGGATCAGAACAGCATCATCGATGACCGGTTCCGGTATCTGCCGGTCACCCAGATCTCGACGCAGTCGGCGCCGTGCGACCCCGACACTCGCTGGGCCGTGCGGCACTGCCATGGTCGATGAAGTCGGCACTTCACGCGCCACCATCAACGCCACCCCCGGACCTCCTTCAGCGTATGCCGAGGGAGAGATGCCCCTTGGTAATGCGTCGGAAACGAGCACCGGACGATCCCGCGAGCCCATTTCGAGTGCGGCGACCGACGGTCGACATCAGGTCATTCCGTGCTCACCCTCTGTCGCCCGGGTGCAAGAATTCCGGCAATTTCGCGCAAGGAAGGTTTGACTGCCGACCAGAGTGATCGGATCGGGGTGATCGGATCGGGAGGATCCGACCGGGCCGACCGGACGCAAGTGACCGGTCGGAGCGACCGGTTCGGGGCGACCGGTTCGGAGCGACCGGTTCGGAGCGACCGGTTCGGGCGGGTGCGGCCCCGGACGCGCCGGCGGATCACCGGCCGAGCCGCGCCAGCACCTCCGCGGGCCGGTTGGTGATGATCGCGGACACCCCGAGCTCCAGGCAGAGCTCGACGTCGGCCGGCTCGTCCACCGTCCACACGTGCACCTCGTGCCCCAGCTCGCGCAGCCTGGTCACCAGCTGCGGGCGGGCCCGCACCAGCTCGATGCCCGGGCCGGCGATCCGCGCCCCGCCCGGCAGCGGCGAACCCTCGCGCAGCCGGCCGAGCAGCGGCAGGGTCCGCTCGAACAGGAACACCCGCCGGTACTGCGGCGCGGCGGCGGCCACCCGGTTCAGCGCGATCGAGGAGAAACTCATGATCCGGGCGGACGGGCGGTCGCCGCCCCGGGTCGCGCCGATCCCGAACCGCTCCAGCGTCCGCAGCAGCTCGGCCTCCACCCGGCCGCGGAAACGCACCGGGTGCTTGGTCTCGATCGCCAGGTCCACCGGGCGGCCGCACTCCACCACCAGCTCCAGCAGTCGCTCCAGCCGCAGCACGCCGCGCAGCTCCGGGTCGACGCTGGGGCGGCCGGTCTTCCAGGCGCCGAAGTCGTAGGCCTCCAGCTCGGCGAGGGTCATCGCCGAGACGGTGCCCCGGCCGTTGGAGACCCGGCCGATCCGGCGGTCGTGCACGCAGACCAGCGCGCCGTCGGCGGTGACCCGGACATCGCACTCCAGCGCGTCGGCGCCCTCGTCGAGCGCGCGCCGGTAGGCCGCGAGGGTGTGCTCGGGCAGGGCGTGGGAGGAACCGCGGTGGGCGATCACCTGGACGGACGGCACGGTGCGCGCCGCCGGCGAGGACAGGTCTGGGCTGGTCACAGGCCCAACGATAGGCGGCACAGGTGAAGCGCGGACAAAGACGGCCCCAACCTGTGGGGCCGTCTTCCTTCCCGCCGGGCCGCCCCCGCCTCGGCCGGCGCCGGGCGCGGAACCACAACTCCGACCCCCCCAGTCAATTTGACAACTCGGCTGCCCGAGGAGGCAAGGATGCGGGGGGTGTGG
>NZ_JBSHAP010000108.1:0-31560 GCF_053611565.1 Kitasatospora sp. NPDC054795 | reverse complement strand
CCCGCCGCGTCCGAACCCGCCTCCGGCTCCGACAGGCAGTACGAGAACATCCCCTCGCCCCGCGCCAGCGCCCCCAGGTACTTCGCCTTCAGCTCCTGCGACCCCGACAACTGCACCGGCAGCGACCCCAGCTTGTTCACCGCCGGAATCAACGAGGACGACGCACACACCCGCGCCACCTCCTCGATCACGATCACCGTCGCCAGCGCATCCGCCCCCGCACCACCGAACTCCTCCGGCACGTGCACCGCGTGCAGATCACTGCCCCGCAACGCCTCCAGCGCCTCCTGCGGGAACCGCCCCTGCTCGTCCACCTCCGCCGCGAACGGAGCGATCTTCGCCTCGGCCAGCGAACGCACCGCCTCACGGAGCATCCCGTGCTCCTCGGAGATCCGGAAGAGATCGAAGTCAGCCGCCCCTGCGCTGCCCGCCATGATGCCTGCCTCGTCGTTCAGTGACCGGTGCCCGATCGAGGTCCGATCGACGCCCGGTGCGAGTCGAATCCGCGGTTAACTACCGTTCAGTAGAGATCCTAGGGCGCCGACCTGCGACTGCCTAGCGTTCAGGGCGGTCCCTCGGGCGTGCAGGTGATCCCGGTGCGCCCCCGGCGGGCGGATAGCATCAGGGCATCCGTACTGGTCGCGTCCGCATCCAAGGAGAACCCGTGACCCTCCGCATCTCCGTGATCGGCACCGGCTACCTCGGCGCCACGCACGCCGCCGCGATGGCCGAGTTCGGCTTCGAGGTGCTGGGTCTGGACATCGACCCGGACAAGATCGCCATGCTGACCGCGGGCCGCGTCCCGATGTACGAGCCGGGGCTCTCCGAACTGCTGCTCAAGCACGTGGCCGGGCACGAGGGTTCGACCGGACGGCTGCGCTTCACCACCTCCGCCCAGGAGGCCGCCGAGTTCGGCGACGTGCACTTCATCTGCGTCAACACTCCGCAGCGCAAGGGCGAGTTCGCAGCCGACATGTCGTACGTCGACACCGCGGTCGACGAGCTCGCGCCGCACCTGACCCGTCCGGCCCTGGTGGTCGGCAAGTCCACCGTCCCGGTCGGCTCGGCGGCCCGGCTGGCCGAGCGGCTGGCCGCGCTGGCGCCGGTCGGGGAGGGCGCCGAACTCGCCTGGAACCCGGAGTTCCTGCGCGAGGGGTTCGCCGTGCAGGACACCCTGCGGCCGGACCGGATCGTGGTCGGCGCCCAGAGCGAGCGGGCCGAGCGGGTGCTGCGCGAGGTGTACGCGGAGCCGATCGCGGCCGGGGTGCCGTTCATGGTCACCGACTACGCGACCGCCGAACTGGTCAAGGCGGCCGCCAACTCCTTCCTGGCCACCAAGATCTCCTTCATCAACGCGATGGCCGAGGTCTGCGAGGCGGCCGGCGCGGACGTCACCCAGCTCAGCAAGGCACTCGCCTACGACGAGCGGATCGGCGGCAAGTTCCTCAACTCCGGCCTCGGTTTCGGCGGCGGCTGCCTGCCCAAGGACATCCGGGCGTTCATGGCCCGGGCCGGCGAGCTCGGCGCCGACCAGGCGCTGACCTTCCTGCGCGAGGTCGACTCGATCAACATGCGGCGCCGCTCCCGGATGGTCGAGCTGGCCCGCGAGCAGTGCGGCGGCGGCTTCCTGGGCCGCCGGGTCGCCGTCCTCGGCGCCGCCTTCAAGCCCAACTCGGACGACATCCGGGACTCCCCCGCCCTCAACGTGGCCGCCCAGATCCAGCTCCAGGGCGCCCAGGTCACCGTCTACGACCCGAAGGCCGTGGACAACGCCCGCAAGATGTTCCCGTCCCTCACCTACGCCCACTCCGCCCTGGAGGCCGCCGAGGGCGCCCACGTGGTCCTCCACCTCACCGAGTGGTCCGAGTTCCGAGAGCTGGACCCGTCCGCGCTCGGCGCCGTGGTCGCCGAACGCCGCCTCCTCGACGGCCGCAACGTCCTGGACGCCGAGGCCTGGCGGGCCGCCGGCTGGACCTACCGCGCCCTGGGCCGCCCGAGCTGACGAGTCCGCTCCCGAGCGCCCGTCCCCGACCCCGGGGGCGGGCGCTCGCGCGCGTCCGGCTGATCAGCGACGAGACCTGGGGAATGACCCTCCGGAACCGCGACGAGACCGATGGGCACCGGCCCCGGGGGAAGGCCTGGGTCGTCGAACTGGAGATCACGTACGACAACGACACGACGGCCCTGGCCAAGCTCGACGCCACCAACATCTGAGCCCAGGAATCCGGCGCCCGCGAACGCCGTTGGTACCGGCATGACGAGCTACGGCGACGAAGCGGCGGTCCGCGAGATCCTCGCCCGCACCGGCGACACCTGGGCGGTGGTGGGCCTGTCCACCAACACCGCCCGCGCCGCGTACAGGGTGGCCAGGGTGCTCCAGGAGTACGGCAAGCGGATCGTGCCCGTGCACCCGAAGGCCGAGACGGTCCTCGGCGAGCAGGGCTACGCCTCGCTCGCCGAGGTGCCGTTCCCGGTCGACGTGGTGGACGTGTTCGTCCGGTCCGAACTCGCCGGGGAGGTGGCCGACCAGGCGGTGGCCGCCGGGGCGAAGGCGGTCTGGTTCCAGCTGGGCGTCGTCGACGAGGCCGCCTACGGGCGGACCCGGGCGGCCGGGCTCGCCATGGTGATGGACAGGTGCCCGGCCATCGAGATCCCGCGGCTCTAGGCCGCAGGGCCGTCCAGCTGCGCGATGGTGGCGATGGACGGGCGGCGGCTCGCGCGCAGCCCGGCGGCCGCCGATTCGGCGTCGCGCAGGACGCGCACGGCGTTGTGCCAGGTGAGCTTGGCCAGATCGGCCTCCGACCAGTGGCGGCCGAGGAGTTCGGCGACCAGGTTGGGGTAGCCGGCCACCGAGTCCAGGCCGTCCGGCAGGAAGGCGGTGCCGTCGAAGTCGCCGCCGATGCCGATGTGGTCGATGCCGGCCACCTCGCGCATGTGGTCGAGGTGGTCGGCGACGGTGGCCGGGGTGGCGATCGGGCGCGGATTGGCGGCCTCGAAGGCGCGCTGGCGCTCCATGGCCGGCGGGGTGGTGTCCAGCGGGTGGAAGCCGTGGGCGCGCATGTTCTCGTCGGCGGCCCTGGTCCAGTCGATGGCGGCGGGCAGGATGAACTTGGGCACGAAGGTCGCCATCGCCACGCCGCCGTTGGCGGGCAGCTGGGCGAGCACGTCGTCCGGGATGTTGCGCGGGTGGTCGCAGACCGCGCGCGAGGAGGAGTGCGAGAAGACCACCGGCGCCTCGGTCACCCGCAGGGCGTCGCGCATGGTGTCGGCGGAGACGTGCGAGAGGTCGACCAGCATGCCGAGCCGGTTCATCTCCCGGACGACCTCCTCGCCGAACCGGGTCAGCCCGCCGGCCACCGGCTTGTCGGTCGCGGAGTCCGCCCACGGCACGTTGTCGTTGTGGGTGAGCGTCAGGTAGCGCACGCCCAGCTCGTACAGGGCGCGCAGGGTGGCCAGCGAGCAGTCGATGGAGTGGCCGCCCTCGGCGCCCATCAGGGAGGCGATCCGGCCCTCGGCGCGGGCGGCCTCGATGTCCGCGGCGGTACGCGCCAGGCGCAGCCGGTCCGGGTAGCGCTCGACCAGGGCGTGGACGAAGTCGATCTGTTCCAGGGTGGCGCTCACGGCGTGGTCGCCGGCCAGCGAGGAGGGGACGTAGACGGACCAGAACTGCGCGCCGACCCCGCCCTCCGCGAGGCGGGCGAGGTCGGTGTGCAGGCGGTCGCTCTGGTCGGCGGCGAGGTCGAGCGCGCCGAGGTCGTATCCGGCCTGCTCGCGCATCGCCCAGGGGAGGTCGTTGTGGCCGTCCACCACGGGGGCGGTGCGCAGCAGGGCGCGGGCGCGGTCCAGCGGGGTGGGGGAGTCCGTCCGAGAAGTCATACGGGTTGTTCTACCCCACCCCCACCAGGGGGATTACTTGCCGAAGCCGAAGGAGGAGGAACCGGCCACCTTGGCGCGCAGCTTCTGGCCCTTCTCGGTGGCCTGGTTGTTCAGCTCGGCCTGGAACTCGGTCATCTTCTCGGTGAGTTCGGGGTCGAAGGCGGCGAGCATCCGCACCGCGAGCAGGCCGGCGTTGCGCGCGCCGGCCACCGAGACGGTCGCCACCGGCACGCCGGCCGGCATCTGGACGATCGACAGCAGGCTGTCCATGCCGTCCAGGTAGCGCAGCGGCACCGGCACGCCGATGACCGGCAGCGGGGTGACGGAGGCGAGCATGCCCGGCAGGTGGGCCGCGCCGCCGGCGCCGGCGATGATCGCCTTCAGGCCGCGCAGGTGGGCGTTCTCGCCGTACGCGACCATCTCGCGGGGCATCCGGTGGGCGGAGACGACGTCCACCTCGTAGGGGATCTCGAACTCGTCGAGCGCCTGGGCGGCGGCCTCCATGACCGGCCAGTCGGAGTCCGAGCCCATCACGATGCCGACGAGGGGGGCGGTCGAAGCGGGGCTCATTCGGTGATCGTTCCTCGCAGGTAGGCGGCCGCGTGGCGGGCGCGCTCGCGGACGTCTTCGAGGTCGTCCCCGAAGACGTTGACGTGGCCGACCTTGCGGCCGGGCTTCACGTCCTTCCCGTACATGTGGATCCGCAGCCCGGGGTCGCGGGCCATGCAGTGCAGGAAGGGGCGGTACATGTCCGGGTAGTCGCCGCCGAGGACGTTGACCATGACGGTCCACTTGGCGCGCGGGCGGGGGTCGCCGAGCGGGAGGTCGAGGACGGCCCGCAGGTGGTTCTCGAACTGCGACGTGACGGCGCCGTCCTGGGTCCAGTGCCCGGAGTTGTGCGGGCGCATGGCCAGCTCGTTGACGAGGATGCGGCCGTCCCGGGTCTGGAACAGCTCGACGGCGAGGTGGCCGACGATGCCGAGGTCGCCGGCGATCCGCAGGGCGAGCTGCTGGGCCTCGTCGGACAGGGCCGGGTCGAGGTCCGGCGCGGGGGCGGTGACCTCGGCGCAGACGCCGTTCTCCTGGACGCTCTCCACCACCGGGTAGGCGACGGCCTGGCCGCTGGGCGAGCGGACCACGTTGGCGGCCAGCTCGCGGACGAAGTCGACCTTCTCCTCGGCCAGCACCGCGACGCCGGCCAGGAACGGGGCCTGCGCCTGCTCCTCGTCGTCGACGACCCAGACGCCCTTGCCGTCGTAGCCGCCGCGGACGGTCTTGAGGACGACCGGGTAACCGGAGCCCTCCTCGGCGAAGGCGGTGACGTCGGCCGGGTCGGCGACGATCCGGTGCCGGGGGCAGGGCACGTCGATGGAGTCCAGCTTGGCCCGCATCACACCCTTGTCCTGGGCGTTGACCAGCGCGTCCGGGCCGGGGCGGACGGCGATGCCGTCGGCCTCCAGGGCCCGCAGGTGCTCGGTGGGGACGTGCTCGTGGTCGAAGGTGATCACGTCGCAGCCGGCGGCGAAGGCACGCAGGGTGTCGAGGTCGCGGTAGTCGCCGAGGACGACGTCGGACACCACCTGTGCGGCGGAGTCCTGGGGCGTGTCGGCGAGGAGTTTGAACCTGACCCCGAGCGGGATGCCCGCCTGGTGTGCCATGCGGGCCAGCTGCCCGCCACCGATCATGCCCACCACTGGAAAATTCACATTGCCCGGGGAAGTCACGCGGCCCAGGATATCCGGGCCGGTCGGGGGCGGTGGAGCCGCCGGTGGGGCCGCCGGGGCGGACGCGCGTAGATGTCAACCTGTCGCCCTGGGGGCTGAGCCGTTCGATGGAAGCGGGTAGCCTGGACGGCCAGGTCCTGGTCTGCGCGGTCCGATCATGTGCGTGCACGCAGGGCTCAAGGGGTGGCCGCGCCGTCGCGGCAGGCCCTTTCGTCCCGCAGGCACATGGAGGCAGTCCGGTATGGCGACGACCGCAGCTTCGAACCCCCCGCTCGCACAGAAGATGCGTGGGATCACGGGCGAAGTCGTGAAGTTCGGCATCGTCGGCCTGAGCGGCGTGGTGGTCAACTTCGCCGTCTTCTGGGTCTGCATCAACGGCATGGGCCTCGCCTCGGTCCGGTCGAACATCGTCGCGACGGTGATCGCGATCGCGACCAACTACCTGGGCTACCGCTACTGGCTCTACCGGGACCGCGACGCCGCCTCCCGCAGGCGCGAGATCACGCTCTTCCTGGTCTACAGCGGCATCGGCATGCTGATCGAGACCGGCATCCTCGGCTTCTCGGTGTACGTGCTCGACCTGCGCTCGCACTACGAGCAGATCGGCGCCAAGGTGATCGGCCTCGCCGTGGCCACCGTGTTCCGCTTCGTCTCGTACCGCACCTGGGTGTTCAAGGCCGTGCCGGAGCCCGTCGGACTGCCCGCCCAGCAGGCGGTGGACGCCACCAGCGGCCAGGAGCTGGCCGCACAGGCCGAGCTGATGCTGGCCACCGAGCGGATCCGCCTCGCCAAGGCCGAGTAGGCCCCCCGCGCCCCCTGCTCCCCTCGCACCCCCTTCGCTCCCCGCAGCCCCGGCAGCCCGAACGCGGCCGCCGGGGCTTGCCGTGTCCACCGGGCTTGCCGTGTCCGCCGCGGCCGGAGGACAGTGGTTACCGAGGGCGAGCACGGCCGGCGGACGATCGTGGCCGAGGGGGTCAGGAGGCTCGCCATGACGTTCGTCCAGATCATCGACTGCAGGACCGACAGGCTCGACGACCTCAACCGGCTGCTGGACACCTGGGTCGAGGCGACCCGGGGCAAGCGGACCGCTTCCCACGCGGTGATCGGCACCGACCGTTCCGACACCGCGCACGTGGTGCAGATCGTGGAGTTCCCCTCCTACGCGGCGGCGATGGAGAACTCCGCCCTGCCCGAGACCGACCGGATCTTCCGCGAGATGGTGGCGCTCTGCGACGCGCCGCCCACCTTCACCGACCTCGACGTGGTCCGCGACGCGCAGTTCGACTAGGTCGTGTCCGGTCGGTCTTGCAGGATCAGCGCGATCGGCCGGACAGGGCCTGGGGCGTGTCCGACCATGCGACGCGCACCCGGCGGGAATTGTCGGACACGCCCTTGGCCGGGCCCCGGGCCCGTTCAGTCCTGGTGGCTGCGTCCGAGGAAGAGCGCGAACACCGCCGGCTTCAGCGAGAGCAGTTCGAGCCGCCCGCCGTCCGCCTCCGCGAGGTCACGGGCGACGGCCAGACCGATGCCGGTGGAGTTGCGCCCGCTGACCGCGCGTTCGAACACCCGGTTGCCGAGGTCCGCCGGCACGCCCGCGCCCTGGTCCTGGACCTCGACCACCGCCGAGGTGCCGGACGGCCGGACCCGCAGGGTGATCGTCCCGGCGCCGTGCATCAGCGAGTTCTCGATCAGGGTGGCCAGCACCTGGGCGACCGTCCCCGGGGTGCCGACCGCGGTGACCCCGTGCAGCCCCTCCAGGGAGAGCACCCTGCCCTGCTCCCGCAGCGTCGGGCCCCACTCCTCCACCTGCTGCTTGATCACCTCGTCCAGGTCGAAGGCGACGGCGGTGGGGCTGCGCGGGTCGCGCTGGGTGGTGAGCAGCCGCTGGACCACGTCGGTGAGCCGCTCGACCTGCTGGAGGGCGATGGTCGCCTCCTCCTTGACCGTCTCCGGCTCCTCGGCGAGGGCGGTGATCTCCTCCAGCCGCATGGAGAGCGCGGTGAGCGGGGTGCGCAGCTGGTGCGAGGCATCGGCGGCGAGCCGGCGCTCGGCGGTGAGCATCCGGGCGATCCGCTCGGCGCTGGTGTCCAGCACCTCGGCGACCCGGTCGAGCTCGGGCACCCCGTAGCGGCGGTCGCGCGGGCGCGGGTCGCCGGAGCCGAGCCGCTCGGCGGTCTCGGCGAGGTCGGTGAGCGGCCGGGCGAGCCGCTTGGCCTGCCAGACGGCGAGGGCCACCGCGGCCTGGACGGCGAGCAGGGCGACCACGCCGAGCAGCAGCAGGTTGTTGGCGATCTCGTGGTCGACGTCCTCGCGGGACTGTTCGACGGTGACGGTCTCGCCGCTGTTGCCGCGCTCGACGGCCTTCAGCAGGTGGTTCCCGGCGGGACGCTCGCCCGCGGAGACCACCGGCTGGCCGGGCACCTGCACCTCGACGTAGCTGCCCTCGGTGATCTGGCTCTCGAAGGCCCGCCCGGTGACCGGCTCCCCCGCGGCGAGCCGGCTCTCGACCAGGGCGAGCACCCGGACGGCGGCCGCGTCCACCCGGTCCTGGGCCGAGTTGACGATGGTCCGCTTCTCGACCAGGGCGAGCGGTACGCAGAACACCACGACGACCACCAGGACGACGCCCAGCAGCGAGTTGATCATTCTGCGTTTCACGCTGCCGCTCCCCGGGGTGTTCCACTGCCGCGGGCCGAGGGCCCGTTCTCCGTCAGGGACTAATTCTTCTCGAACCGGAACCCGACTCCACGCACGGTGGCGATGTAGCGGGGGTTGGCCGCGTCGTCGCCGAGCTTCTTGCGGAGCCAGGAGATGTGCATGTCCAGGGTCTTGGTGGAGGTCCACCAGGTGGTGTCCCAGACCTGCCGCATGATCTCCTCGCGGGTGACCACCCGGCCGGCGTCCCGGACCAGGACCCGGAGCAGCTCGAACTCCTTGGCGGAGAGGGTGAGTTCCTCGTCGCCGAGCCAGGCGCGGTGGGATTCGATGTCGATCTTCACACCGTGCGCGCCGGTGGTGAGCTGGTCGACGTTGCCGCGCCGGAGCAGGGCCCGGACGCGGGCGAGCAGTTCGGCCAGGCGGAAGGGCTTGGTGACGTAGTCGTCGGCACCGGCGTCCAGGCCGACCACGGTGTCCACCTCGTCCGCGCGGGCGGTGAGCACCAGGACGGGGCAGCTCTTGCCGTCGGCACGCAGGCGGCGGCAGACCTCCAGGCCGTCCATCTCGGGCAGGCCGAGGTCCAGGACGACGAGGTCGACCTCCTCGGTGAGGCCCGCGGCCAGTGCGGTCGGACCGTCCTCGCGGACGAGCACCTCATAGCCCTCGCGTCGCAGGGCCCGGGCGAGCGGTTCGGAGATCGCCGGATCGTCCTCGGCGAGCAGCACACAGGTCATGTGGTGATGGTAGTCCGCCGGGGTAACGCCGGACGCCCTGTGAGGTAGTTCACAGAGCGTGATCGTTACACAAGACCCTCATCACACCCAACAGGCCGCAGCGGACCGGCCGTTCGGTGAAGAATCTCCATTTGGATCTTGAAACCGAAGGAAGACGCGCCCATCTACCATCGATAGATCGGGAAGATCTGGCGCCGACTTTGCCATTCCCATACCTGATTCAAGGCTTTTGTCATCTGATAAAGCCAAATGTCGCCACGTAGAGTGGTTTCGTCCACGTCCGCCGTCACCCCCCTAGGCGGACGCTGTCAGGCAAGGAACCACTACTCATGGCGTCGAAGACCCTGGACGCCGACATGACGTCGGCCTCTCCCGGCGGCAAGACCTTCCTCGGGCACCCCCGAGGTCTTGCCACCCTGTTCATGACCGAGATGTGGGAGCGCTTCTCCTACTACGGCATGCGCGCCCTGCTCATCTACTACCTGGTCTCCGGTGGCGCCGACGCCGCCGTGGGCAGCCAGGGCGGCGGCCTCGCCATGACGGCGACGACGGCGACGGCGATCTACTCCGTCTACGTCTCGATGGTCTACCTCATGGCCTACCCCGGCGGCTGGTTCGGTGACCGGGTCTGGGGCGCCCGCAAGACCGTCGCCATCGCCGGGTTCGTGATCATGTTCGGCCACATCGCGCTGGCCGTCCCGGGCCAGGCGGCGTTCTTCCTCGGCCTGCTCCTGGTCGCGCTCGGCTCCGGGCTGCTGAAGGCCAACATCTCCACGATGGTCGGCCAGCTCTACAACGGCCCCGAGGACCCGCGCCGCGACGGTGGCTTCACCGTCTTCTACATGAGCATCAACCTCGGTGCCTTCGTCGCCCCGTTCATCATCGGAACGATCGGCAAGGAGTACAGCTGGCACCTGGGCTTCGGTATCGCCGCGGTCGGCATGGCCTTCGGCCTGGTGCAGTTCCTGCTGGGCAGCCGCCACCTGAGCCCCAAGAGCAGCAAGGTCCCCAACCCGCTCAAGCCCGCGGAGCGCAACAGCCTGCTGGTGAAGGGCGGCATCGCCGTCGCCGCCATCGCCGTCTTCTACGCCGTGATCGTCGGGCTTGGCGTCTACACCCTGAACTGGGCCCTCGTCCCGCTCACCCTGGCCGGTCTGCTCATTCCGGTCGCCGTGCTGGTCCGGATCAAGCGCGACAAGGATCTCAGCGCCGGCGAGCAGTCCAAGATGTCCGCCTACATCTGGTTCTTCGCCGCGGCCGCCATCTTCTGGATGATCTACGACCAGGGCGGGTCGACCCTCTCCCTGTTCGCCGACAAGAAGACCGCCGACAGCCTGTTCGGCCTCGGCTTCTCGGCCACCTGGTACCAGTCGCTCAACCCGCTGTTCGTGATGGCGCTCGCGCCGGTGTTCGCCTGGCTGTGGCTGTGGCTCTCCCGCCGCAACAAGGAGCCCAACACCATCGTGAAGTTCTCGATGGGCCTGGTCCTGGTCGGCGCCTCGTTCTTCATCTTCATCATCCCGATGAACATGGCGGACGGCGGCACCATGGTCTCCCCGTTGTGGCTCGTCTCGATCTACCTGATCCAGACCATCGGTGAGCTCTGTCTCTCCCCGGTCGGCCTCTCGGTCACCACCAAGATGGCGCCGCAGAAGTACGCCTCCCAGATGATGGGTGTCTGGTTCCTCGCCGTCACCGCCGGTGACTGCACCACCAGCCTGCTCTCGCTGGCCGGCGTCAACCTCGACGGCAACGGGATCATCGCGATGCAGGCGTCGCTCGCCGTCCTCGCCGGGCTCGCCGTCTTCGGCTACCGCAAGCGCGTCCAGGCCCTCATGGGCGACGTGCGCTGACGGACCGGCCTACGGCTCACGACTCCGGGGCCGCCGTGGATTCCTGAGATCCGCGGCGGCCCCGGCCGCCTTTCCCGGCCCCGCCCGTCCTCCGCCCCGGCCGCCCAGGCCACCCCGGCTGCCCGCCCGCCGAGGCCGCCGGGCGTCATGCGCTCGACACGGGCCCGGCGGCCATGCCTATGGTGCCCCGCATGACGACCCTCTCCTTACCCCGTCAGCTGGCCCGCACCCGGCAGTTCACCCTGGGTGTCCCCGTCCGGCCGGAGCCTTCGCCGGACGGCGCCACCGTGCTCTTCCTGCGCGGCCGGTCCGGCACCGACCCGCTCGCCTGCCTCTGGGCCCTGAACACCGCCACCAGCGAGGAACGGCTGATCGCGGACCCGGCCGTGCTGGGCGCCGCCGAGGGCATCGCCGGGTACAGCACCGACGCCGCCGGCGCGCTCGCCGCCTTCGCGCTGGACGGCGCCCTGTGGCTGGCCGACACCGCCCGCGGCACCGTCCGCGCCGTCCCCGTCCCCGGCCCGCCGCAGGACCCCCGGCTCGACCCGGCCGGCCGCCGGATCGCCTACGTCACCGCCGGCGCCCTGCGGGTGGTCGGCATCGACGGCACGGACGACCGTCCGCTCGCCGAACCCGAGGCCGAGGACGTCTCCTACGGGCTCGCCGAGTACATCGCCTCCGAGGAGATGTTCCGCGACCGCGGCCACTGGTGGTCCCCCGACGGCACCGCACTGCTGGTCGCCCGGGTCGACAACCGCCCGCTCGCCCGCCTCTTCCTGGCCGACCCCGCCGACCCGCACCGCCCGCCGCGCACAATCCGCTACCCGCTGGCCGGCACCGCCAACGCCGAGGTCTCGCTGCGGCTGCTCGGCCTCGACGGCACCGACACCGGGGTCCGCTGGGACCGCGCCGCCTTCGAGTACCTCACTGCCGCCGGCTGGGACGGCCACGGCCCGTACGCCGCCGTGCAGAGCCGCGACCAGCGCACCGTCCGCACCCTGGCGATCGAGCCGGACGGCGCCACCCGGGTGCTCGCCGAGCGGCAGGACGCGCACTGGATCGAGCTGCTCCCCGGCCTGCCGGCCCGCACCGGGGGCGGCGCCCTGGTGGACACCGCCGACCTGGGCGACACCCGGCACCTGACAGTCGACGGCAAGCCGGTCACCCCGCCCGGGCTCCAGCTGCGCGCGGTGCTCGGGACGGACGGCGAGCAGGTCCTGTTCACCGCCTCCGACGAACCCACCGAGACCCACCTCTGGACGTACGGACCGGACACCGGCCCACGACGGCTCAGCAGCGGCCCCGGCCTGCACACCGGGGTGCGGCGCGGCGGCACGCTGGTCCTCACCACCCGTTCCCTCGGCCACCCCGGTGGCCGCTCCACCGTCCTGCGCGAGGGCTCGACACCCCACCCGCTCACCTCGCACGCCGAGCCGCCCGTCGTCACCGCCCGGCCCGAACCGCTCCGGCTCGGCCCGCGCGAGCTGCGCGCCACGCTCTTCCTGCCCGCCGGCCATCGCCCCGGGGACGGCCCGCTGCCCGTCCTGCTCGACCCGTACGGCGGACCCGCCATGCAGAAGGCCACCACCGGCGGCTTCTGGTGGGACCAGGTCTCCCAGTGGTTCGCCGACCAGGGCTTCGCGGTCCTCGTGGTGGACGGCCGCGGCACCCCCGGGCGCGGGCCGCGCTGGGACAAGGCGATCCACGGCGACAAGGCGGGGCCCGCCCTCGACGACCAGGTCGAGGGCCTGCGGGCGGCCGACCGGCTGCGGCCCGGGCTGCTCGACCTCGACCGGGTCGCCATCCGCGGCTGGTCCTACGGCGGCTACCTCGCCGCGCTCGCCGTACTGCGCCGCCCGGACGTCTTCCACGCCGCCTCCGCCGGAGCCGCGCCCACCGACTGGCGGTTCTACGACACCCACTGGCAGGAGCGCTTCCTCGGCCACCCCGACGAGCACCCCGAGCACTACGACAGCGGCTCGCTGATCGCCCTGGCGCCGGAGCTCCGCCGTCCGCTGCTGCTGATCCAGGGCCTCGCCGACGACAACGTCCACCCGGCCCACACCCTGCGGCTGTCCGCCGCCCTGCTCGCCGCCGGCCGCCCGCACGAGGTCCTCCCGCTGCGCGCCACCGGCCACCGGCCCACCGACGAGGCGGTGGTGGAAAACCTGCTGCACCACGAACTGCACTTCCTGCGGAGCTCGTTGGGCCTGGCATGAGCGAAGGCCCGCCCCCGGCCGCAGGACCGGGGGCGGGCCTTCCACGGACGTGTCCTCAGAGCTCGCGCACACCCGCCCGCCAGACCGCCGCCGTCAGCGGCACCCCCGGCCGGTAGGCCAGGTGGACGTGCGAGGGCGCGTCCAGCAGCAGCAGGTCCGCCCGGGCCCCGGGCGCGACCACGCCGACGTCCGTACGCCGCAGCGCCCGGGCGCCGCCCGCCGTGGCCGCCCAGACCGCCTCGTCCGGGGTCATCCCCATCTCCCGCACCGCCACGGCGATACAGAACGCCATCGAACTGGTGAAGCTGGAGCCCGGGTTGCAGTCCGTGGACAGCGCCACCACCGCGCCCGCGTCCAGCAGCCGGCGCCCGCTCGGGTACTCGGCGCGGGTGGAGAACTCCGCCCCCGGCAGCAGGGTGGCCACCGTCGCCGAGCCGGCCAGCGCCGCCACGTCCTCGTCCGTCAGATGGGTGCAGTGGTCCGCCGAGGCGGCTCCCAGCTCCACCGCGAGCTGCACGCCCGGCCCGTAGGTGAGCTGGTTGGCGTGCACGCGCGGCGTGAGGCCCTTCTCGATCCCCGCCGTCAGAACAGCCCGCGCCTGGTCCCCGTCGAACGCGCCCTTCTCGCAGAACACGTCCACCCAACGGGCGTGCGGGGCGCAGGCGTCCAGCATCTCGCCGGTGACCAGGTCGACGTAGCCGGCCGGGTCCTCGGCGTACTCGGGGGCCACGATGTGCGCCCCCAGGTACGTCGTCTCCGGGGTGTACCCCGCGGCGATCCGCAGGGCGCGCGCCTCGTCCTCGACCGTCAGCCCGTAGCCGGACTTGCACTCGATGGTGGTGGTGCCCTGCCGCAGCGCCTCCCGGACGAACCCGGCCAGGTTGGCCTCCAGTTCGGCGTCGCTCGCCGCCCGGGTGGCCGCCACCGTCGTCCGGATGCCGCCCGCCGAGTACGCCTGCCCGGACATCCGGGCGTTGAACTCGGCGGTGCGGTCGCCCGCGAACACCAGGTGGGCGTGCGAGTCGACGAAGCCGGGCAGCAGGGCCCGGCCCCCGGCGTCGAAGCGCTCGTCCGCCGCCGGGGCCTGCGCGGCCGGGCCGACCCAGGCGACGGTGCCGCCGTCGACCACCACGGCCGCGTCGGTGAGCAGGCCGAGCGGCCCGGCGCCCTGCCCGGGGTCGTTGGTGACCAGGCTGCCGATGCCCGTGATCAGGGTGGTCGTGGTGCTCAAGGCAACGCCTTCCGAAGGGAGTTGAACGGGGTCAGTAGTCCAGTGCGCCGATCGCGGAGCGCAGCGCGCCCGGCACGTCGGCCACCAGCCGGTGCACGCCGTCCCGGACGACGTGCCGGCCGCCGACCACGACGTGCCGCACGTCCGCCGCCGAGGCCGCGAAGACCGCGATCTCGGCGCCGAGCCGGGGCGGCGGTCCTGCCGTGCGGACGGTGTCCAGCGCGATCACCGTGAAGTCGGCGAGCGCCCCGGCCTCGATCCGTCCGGCCTCCGGCCAGCCGAGCGAGGCGTGGCCGTCCTCGGTCCCGGCCCGCAGCAGCGCGTTCGCCGTCCAGTGGCCGCGGGTGCGGGTGCGCAGCCGCTCGTCCAGCTCCAGCGCGCGGGCCTCCTCGAACGGGTCGATCACCGCGTGGCTGTCGCTGCCCAGGGTGATCGGGGAGCCCGCCGAGGCCAGCCGGCGGGCCGGGCCGATGCCGTCCGCGAGGTCCCGCTCGGTGGTGGGGCACATGCAGACCGTGGTGGAGGAGTCGGTGAGCAGCCGGACGTCCTCGTCGGTCAGGTGGGTGGCGTGCACGGCCGAGGTGCGCGGGCCGAGCGCGCCGTGGTCGGCGAGCAGCCTCGTCGGGGTGACGCCGTGCGCGGCCAGGCAGGCGTCGTTCTCGGCGGTCTGCTCGGAGAGGTGGACGTGCAGCGGCGCCCCGCGCACCGACGCCCAGTGCGCGACGGTGCCCAGCTGCTCGGCCGGGACGGCCCGCACCGAGTGGACGGCGGCGCCGATCCGGGCGTGCTCGCGCGGCTTGAGCGCGTCCGCCCGGACCGCCCAGGCCTCCGCGTCGCCGTCGCTGAACCGCAGCTGCGGCCTGGTCGGCTCGGCGCCGAAGCCGGAGGAGAGGTAGCAGGTGTCCAGCAGGGTGATCCGGATGCCGGCCCGGGCGGCGGCCTCGATCAGCGCTTCGCCCATCGCGTTCGGGTCGGTGTAGCGGGCGCCGCCGGGCGCGTGGTGCAGGTAGTGGAACTCGCCGACGGCCGTGATGCCGGCCAGCGCCATCTCGGCGTAGACGGCGGTCGCGAGCTCCAGGTAGCGGTCCGGGTCCAGCGCGCCGGCGAACCGGTACATGGTGTCGCGCCAGGTCCAGAAGGTGCCGGAGCCGACCTGGACGTGCCCGCGCAGCGCCCGGTGGAAGGCGTGCGAGTGGGCGTTCGCCTGACCGGGCAGCAGCAGCCCGTCGAGCCGGACGGCGTCGGGCGGGCAGGGGCCGCTGTCCGGGGTGACGGCGGCGATCGTGCCGCCGGGGCCGGTGGCGATCAGCACGTCCGGCTCGACCACCGGCCCGTTGTCGTGCGGCAGCCAGGCGTACTGCGCCCAGTAGCGCACGTGCTCGTTCACTGGCACGCCAGGTCCTCCAGTACGTCGGCGAGGGCGGCGACCCCGGCCAGGCAGTCGGCCTGCTCGGCATGCTCGGCCGGGGAGTGCGAGACGCCGGTGGGGTTGCGCACGAACAGCATGGCGGTCGGGATCGCGGAGGACAGGATGCCGGCGTCGTGTCCCGCGCCGGTGGGCAGCACCGGGGCGTCCAGCAGCTTGGCGAGCCGGTCGCGCAGCGGCCCGTCGAAGTCCACCACCGGGGTGTAGGACTCGCGGGTCAGCTCGACCCGGACGCCGTCGCGCTCGCCGCGCTCGGCGGCGGCCCGCTCGATCTCGGCGACCAGCTCGGTCAGGGTGCGCTCGTCGGCGGCCCGGGAGTCCAGCCAGCCGCGCACCAGCGAGGCGATCGCGTTGGTGCCGTTGGGCTCCACCGCGACCTTCCCGAAGGTGGCCAGCGCACCCGCCAGCTTGGCCTTCTTGCGGGCGGCGAGCACGGTGTTGGCGTAGGTCAGCATCGGGTCGCGGCGGTCCTCGATCCGGGTGGTGCCGGCGTGGTTGGCCTCGCCGTGGAAGTCGAACCGCCAGCGGCCGTGCGGCCAGATCGCGCCCGCCACGCCGACCGGCTGCCCCTCGGCGAGGCAGCGGCCCTGCTCGACGTGGAGCTCGACGAAGGCGCCGATCCGGGCCAGCCGGTCGTCGTCCGCGCCGATCGCGGTCGGGTCGTAGCCGGCCTTCTCCATCGCGTCGGGCAGCCGCAGGCCGTCGGCGTCGCGCAGCTCGTACGCGGCCTCGCGGGACAGCACCCCGGCGGTCAGCCGGGAGCCGATGCAGGCCACCCCGAACCGGGCGCCCTCCTCGTCGCCGAAGTTGACGATCGCCAGGGGCTTGGTGAACTCCGTTCCCCGGGCGCGCAGTTCGTCCAGGGCGGCGAAGGAGGAGACCACCCCGAGCGGGCCGTCGAAGGCCCCGCCGTCCGGAACGGAGTCCAGGTGCGAGCCGGTGACGACCGCCCCCTGCCCGTTCGGGTCGCCCAGCCAGGCCCACTGGTTGCCGTTGCGGTCCAGCTCGTACGTCAGGCCGCGGCTGCGGGCCTGCTGCTCGAACCAGGCGCGGCACTCGGCGTCGGCGGAGTTCCAGGCGAAGCGGCGGTAGCCGCCGGAGGTGGCGGAGCGGCCCACGGGGAGCAGCTCCGCCCACATCTCTTCGAACGAGGGTGCTGTCACAGCTCACCCATCGGGCTGTGCTGGTTCATGGGGATCCGGACCCCGCGCTCGGCGGCGACCTCGTCGGCGCGGTCGTAGCCGGCGTCGACGTGCCGGATGACGCCCATGCCCGGGTCGTTGGTGAGCACCCGGCGGATCTTCTCGCCGGCCAGCGGCGTGCCGTCGGCCACGGTGACCTGGCCGGCGTGGATGGAGCGGCCGATGCCGACGCCGCCGCCGTGGTGGATGGAGACCCAGGAGGCGCCGGAGGCCACGTTGACCATGGCGTTGAGCAGCGGCCAGTCGGCGATCGCGTCCGAGCCGTCCAGCATCGCCTCGGTCTCCCGGTACGGGGAGGCGACCGAGCCGCAGTCCAGGTGGTCGCGGCCGATGACGATCGGCGCGGACAGCTCGCCGGAGGCGACCATGTCGTTGAAGCGCTCGCCGGCCTTGTCGCGCTCGCCGTAACCGAGCCAGCAGATGCGCGCGGGCAGGCCCTGGAAGTGCACCTTCTCCTGGGCCATCTTGATCCAGCGGTGCAGCGACTCGTTCTCCGGGAAGAGGTCGAGCACGGCCTTGTCGGTCTTGGCGATGTCCTGCGGGTCGCCGGACAGGGCCGCCCAGCGGAACGGGCCCCTGCCCTCGCAGAACAGCGGGCGGATGTACGCGGGGACGAAGCCGGGGAAGGCGAAGGCGCGGTCGTAGCCGGCCAGCTGGGCCTCGCCGCGGATCGAGTTGCCGTAGTCGAAGACCTCGGCGCCGCGGTCCAGGAAGCCGACCATGGCCTCGACGTGCTTGGCCATCGACTCGCGCGAGCGGGTGGTGAACTCCGCGGGCTTCTCGGCCGCGTAGGTGGCCATGTCGTCGAAGGCGACGCCGATCGGCAGGTAGCTCAGCGGGTCGTGGGCGCTGGTCTGGTCGGTGACGATGTCGATCGGCGCGTCCATCGCGAGCAGCTGCGGGAAGAGCTCGGCGGCGTTGCCCAGCAGGCCGATGGAGAGCGGCTGCTTCTTGTCGCGGGCCGCGGTGGCCAGCTCCAGCGCGTGCGCGAGGTTCTTGGCCTCGACGTCCAGGTAGCGGTGCTCGATCCGGCGGGAGATCCGGGACGGGTCGCAGTCGATGCAGATCGCCACGCCGCCGTTCATGGTGACGGCCAGCGGCTGGGCGCCGCCCATCCCGCCGAGGCCGGCGGTGAGGGTGATGGTGCCCTCCAGCGAACCGTTGTACCGCTTGTTGGCGACGGCGGCGAAGGTCTCGTAGGTGCCCTGGAGGATGCCCTGGGTGCCGATGTAGATCCACGAGCCGGCGGTCATCTGCCCGTACATGGTGAGCCCGAGGCTCTCCAGCCGGCGGAACTCCTCCCAGTTGGCCCAGTCGCCGACCAGGTTGGAGTTGGCGATGAGCACGCGCGGCGCCCACTCGTGGGTCTGCATCACGCCGACCGGCCGCCCGGACTGGACCAGCATGGTCTCGTCCTGCTTCAGGCCCTCCAGCGTCCTCACCATGGCGTCGAAGGAGCGCCAGTCCCGCGCGGCCTTGCCCGTGCCGCCGTAGACCACCAGCTTGGACGGGTGCTCGGCCACCTCCGGGTCGAGGTTGTTCATCAGCATCCGCAGGGCCGCCTCCTGCTGCCACCCCTGCGCCGTCAGCCCCGTCCCACGCGCCGCGCGCACCTCACGCGGCCCGCTCGCCTGCTGCACCATAGTTCGGCCTCCCTGCGGATGGATTCATTCAAGCTATGTTCGATTGAATATAACTAAACAGTCGGCTTTCGACCAGACCCCGAAAGCATCCGATCAACGCCCGAACCGGAACGCCTGCCACCAGTAGCCTGCGGCCGGAAGCACCAGCCGATCGGCCCAGCGGAGGACGCCATGGCAGCTGTTCCGGCACGCTCCGGCAGGCTGCGCCGCACCGCCGAAGGGATCGAGCGGCGTACCGGGCTGCGGGTCGAGATCATCGGCGGCACGCTGCTGATGTCGCCTCCCCGCCGAGGGAAACACGCCGGCACAGTGCACCACCTGCGCGAAGGCCTCGGACCGCAGCTGCCCGCGAACCTCGGCGCCTACGAGTCGTCATCGGTCGCCCTACCGGACGACGAGGACGACTACGCCAACCCCGACCTGATCGTGCTGCCCGTCGACTGGGAGAACGAGGACGACTGGCGAGCCGATCCCCGCCATGCCGCTCTCGCCGTTCAGGTCGTTCCCGGCCCCTCGCTCATCACCCACATCGCCGCCAGGACCAGCTGGTACGCGATCGCCGGCGTTCCGGTCCTCCTCACGGTCGACCCCCGCAAGGGCACCTGGACACTCCACACCCGGCCCCGCGACGGCGAGTACCAGGGCGTCCTGCGCGGCACGTACGGCGAGGCCGTCCCGCTGCCCGCGCCGCTGCCCGCGGAGCTGGACACCTCCGGCCTTCCGCTGTACGCGCCGCGCGGCTGAGTCAGGCCGCCGCACCGCCGTCCCAGTCGATGCCGATCTCGGCGAGCCAGCGGCGGTCGTCGGCGTCCGGGGCGGGCGGGGACGGCGGGCGGGGGATGTTCTGGACGGGGCCGAGGCCGTACTTCTCGGCGGCCGCGACGGCGCGGGCGTCGGGTTCGATGACCCCGACGTGGACGGCCGACTCGTCGCCCGGGTCGAGGACGGTCAGTTCGGGTTCGGGCAGGCGCCGCAGGGTGACGCGGCGTCCGCAGGCGGGGCAGGACCATTCGTCGGCGCCCGAGGAGAGGCGGGCGACGAACTTCATCTCGTGGATCACGTGCATGGGTGGCACCCCCTGCAGGAGGGGATGCCCGGGTTTGTGACGGCTACTCCCCCGCCGCCGTTCCGGGCCGTGCTTGTTCCACGCTCATTCCAGGAAGAGGCCGCGCGCCGCCGCCGACTGCTCGATCGCCTCCAACCGGGCTTCCGCTCCCGGCAGTTCGTCGCACATGGATTGCAGCAGCACCCGGCCGAGCATCATCGGGGCGCACGCGGTGTCGAAGACCAGCCCGGTGCCGACGGCGGCCGGCAGCATCAGGTCGGACAGCTTGGCGACCGGCGCGAAGGCGCTGTCGGCCACGGTGAGCACCGTCAGCCCGCACTCGCGGGCCACCGTCAGCGCGTCCATCAGCTCCCGCGGGTAGCGCGGCAGCGCGAAGCAGAGCAGTGCGCTGGCCCCGGCCGCCCGGGCCTGTTCCAGCCGGTCCGCGAGCATGCTGCCGCCCTCGTCCAGCAGCCGGATGTCCGGGTGCACCTTGGCCGCGAAGTAGGCGAAGCCGCGCGCCTGCGCCGAGGCGGCCCGCAGGCCGAGCACCGGCAGCGGGCGGGAGGCGGCGAGCAGCCGGGCGGCCCGGGTGATCGGCTCCGGGTCGGCGAGGAGTTCGGCGAGGTGGCGCAGGTGGGCGATCTCGGCGAGCACGGCCTGCTGGTGCTCGTTGCGCACCGCGTCGTCCGGGGTCTCCGGTGCGGCCTGTTCGCCGCCGCCGAGTTCGCGCAGCTGCTTGCGCAGCGCCGGGTAGCCGTCGTACCCGAGCGCGACCGCGAAGCGGGTGACGGAGGGCTGGCTGACGCCCGCGAGTTCGGCGACCTCGACGCTGGACAGGAACGGCGCCTCGGTGGCGTGCCGCACCAGCGAGTGGGCGATCCGGCGCTGGGTCGGCGTCAGCCGGTGCCCCTCGAACAGCTGGAGCAGCCGGGCGGAGGGGCCGACGCTGCCGGTCTCGTCGGTGGCGGTCATCAGCGGTACCTCCGGGTGCGAGGGGGTCGGACGACGACTGTGCAGGAGCGGACCGCACCTGGCAAAGACGTCTCGTACGGCGGAACGTCCGGTGGGACGCCCCGCGGGTCGGACCGGTCGGGCGGGCCGGCGGTCGGGCGGGCCGGGTCGGGGTAACCCTGATTTGTCCCTGAGCCCGCCCGGATTCCTCCTGCGAACGGATGGACCGGGGGCTCCGGCGCCCCCACCCTGGATCCATGGACACTCGTCAGGACGAACTGCGGCGCGACCTCGACGCCACCCTCCAGGCCCGCAAGGAGCTCGGCAAGGAGTACGAGGACGCACTCGTCGACTCCTTCATGAAGCGGCTCGACGCCCGGCTGGACGCCCGGGTCGAGCGGTCGGTGGCCCAGCGGTTGGACGACTACGAGCCGCGGTCCCCCCACCGGGGGCAGTCCCGCCGTTCGGGCTGGGGCAAGCGCTCCAACACCGGGCTCGCGGTGACCTCGCTGGTCCTCGGCATCCCGCTGACGGCGATCGCGGGCAGCCCGGAGAGCGGCGGCTTCGCCGGTCTGGTGGTCTGCTGGGCGGGCATCGTCGGGGTCAACCTGGCGGCCGCCCTGGGCGAGCTGCGCAACCGCCGGGACCGCGCGGAGCGCTCGCCGCGGAGCGACTGGGACTGAGCCCCCGTCACTCCGCGGCGACGCCACGACCCTAACCGGCCGGGCCTCAGGCCAGCGGGCCGGTGACCCGCTCGACCGCCCGCACCAGCTCGCCGGAGGCGACCAGCTCGGCGGCGGCCTCCAGGTCGGGCGAGAGGAAGCGGTCGCGGCCGGCGCCGCCGACGCCCGCCTCCCGGGCGGCGGCCATGGCGGCCGCGGTGGCCGGGGCGACGCGGCCCGACGCGTCGGCCTGCTGACGGATCTCCAGCGCCCGGGCGGCCGCGGTGAGTTCGACGGCGAGGATCCGGCCGAGGTTGGCCACGGCCTGGCGCAGCTTGCGCGCGGCCGACCAGCCCATCGACACGTGATCCTCCTGCATCGCGGAGGAGGGGATCGAGTCGACCGAGGCCGGGACGGCGAGCCGCTTGTTCTCGCTGACCAGCGCCGCCTGGGTGTACTGGGCGATCATCAGGCCGGAGTCCACGCCCGGGTCGTCGGCCAGGAAGGCCGGCAGGCCGTGCGAGCGGGCCTTGTCGAGCAGCCGGTCGGTGCGGCGCTCGGAGATCGAGCCGAGGTCGGCGGCGGCGATGGCGAGGAAGTCCAGCACGTAGGCGACCGGGGCGCCGTGGAAGTTGCCGTTGGACTCCACCCGGCCGTCCGGCAGCACCACCGGGTTGTCGACCGAGGCGGCCAGTTCGCGCGAGGCGACCAGCCGGGCGTGCTCCAGGGTGTCCCGGCCGGCACCGGCGACCTGCGGGGCGCAGCGGATCGAGTAGGCGTCCTGGACCCGCGGCGCGTCGTCCTGGTGGTGGCCGGTGAGGCCGGAGTCCTTGAGGACGGCGAGCATGTTGGCGGCGCTCAGCGCCTGGCCCGGGTGCGGACGGATCGGGGCGTGCAGCTCGGGGGCGAGCACCTTCTCGGTGCCGAGCAGCGCCTCCAGGCTCATCGCGGCGGTGATGTCGGCGGTGGTGAACAGCCGCTGGAGGTCGGCGATGGCCATCACCAGCATGCCGAGCATGCCGTCGGTGCCGTTGATGAGGGCGAGGCCCTCCTTCTCCAGCAGCTCGACGGGCTCGATCCCGGCGGCGGCGAGCAGTTCGGCGGCGGGCTTCTCCACGCCGTCCGGGCCGGTGGCGGTGCCCTCGCCCATCAGGACCAGTGCGCAGTGCGACAGCGGCGCGAGGTCGCCGGAGCAGCCGAGCGAGCCGAACTCCCGCACCACCGGGGTGATGCCCGCGTTGAGCAGGGCGGCCATGGTCCGGGCGACCAGCGGCCGGACGCCGGTACGGCCGGAGGCCAGCGTCTTCATCCGCAGGAACACCAGCGCGCGGACCACCTCGCGCTCGACCGCCGGTCCCATGCCGGCGGCGTGCGAGCGCACCAGCGACCGCTGCAGCTGGGCGCGCAGCTCGGGGCTGATGTGGCGGACGGCGAGCGCGCCGAAGCCGGTCGACACGCCGTAGACGGGGCGCGGCTCGGCCGCGAGGGCGTCGATCCGCGCGCGGGCGGTCGCCATCTCGGCCAGCGCGTCGGGGCCGATCTCGACCCGGGCGTTGCCCCGGGCGACGGCGAGGACGTCCTGCGCGCTGACGTCGGCCTTGCCGACCAGGACCAGCGGAGCGTCGGGGGCCACAGCACTGTGCATATCCATATACACCATCACATCAGGTGAATGAAGATATGACAACAGGTGCTCGCCATCCGGATTCTCCGCCCTCCGGGCCGGCGCCGCACACCGCGGCCCCCGGGCCGCCTCCGCGTCACGTCACGAGCTCGGCCTCGATCAGGTCCACCGCCCGGGCGGTGCCGCCCTCGGCCCGCCCGGCGGCGGACAGCTCGCGCAGCCGCTCGGCCACCGCCGGATCGCCGACCAGCTCCAGCAGGGCGGCGCGCAGCGCCTCCGCAGTGGCCTGCTCGGTGTCCAGCCGGCGGGCGACGCCGAGCCCCACCAGGGCGTCCGCGTTGGCGAACTGGTCGGTGGCCTGCGGCACCGCGATCATCGGCACGGCGTGGAACAGTCCCTCACTGGAGCCGCCCATGCCCGCGTGGGTGACGAAGGCGTCCGCCTGGGAGAGCACCGACAGCTGCGGCACCCACCGGTGCACCTCGACGGTGTCCGGCACCTCGCCGAGCTCGGCCGGGTCGGTGCGGCTGCCGATCTGGAGCACCGTGTGCCAGCCCGGCAGCTCGCCGAAGGCCCGGACGCAGGCCCGGTAGAAGGCGGGCTGGTGGGTGAAGGCCGAGCCCAGCGAGACCAGCAGCACCTTCTCGGCGCCGGCCGGCCGCTCCCACCGCCCCTGGTGGGCGCGGTCGCCGAAGCAGGGCCCGACGAAGCTGATCCGCCGCTCGTCGACCCGGTCGGCGTTGGGCTGCAGGGCGCGCGGGACCAGTGCGATCGCCCGCTCCGGGCGGTTCTTGAAGGCGTCCACGTCGCGCTCCGCCGCACCGGCCTCGGCCAGCCAGTCGGCGAACCGGCGGTAGTGCTCGGCACCGCCCGGACCGGTGCGGATCGCCTCGAACATCTCCGCGAGGTCCTGCTCGAAGCCCTCCCAGCCGACGAAGGTGGGCGACAGCTGCACGACCGGCACCCCCAGCCGCTCGCCGAGCACCCGGGCCGCGAAGCCCGCGATGTCGCAGAGCACCAGGTCGGGCCGGTCGTCGGCGAAGGCCTCCAGGAGGACGGGCCACATGGAGAGCGCATCGTCCAGGAACAGCTCCTGGATCGCCACCGGATCCTCCATCCAGCCGTCCGGGTCGTCGGCGAGCGGCAGCTTCGTCGGGTACGGGACGAAGGCGGCGCCGGTGGACTCGACGGTTTCCCGGAAGGACGGGTCGTTGACGTAGCTGACCCGGTGGCCGCGGGCGACCAGCTCGGTGATCACGGCGAGGCTGGGGTTGACGTGGCCATGGGCCGGAATGGAGACCATCAGGATGTGTGCGGGGCGGTTCACGGGCACCTCCGGGGGCAGCGGTGAAGACGAGACGGACCGTCTCGCTGTTGCTTGAGAAGACAATACGGTTCGTCTCGCTGTTGTGCATAGAATTTTTCCCATGACTTCCAGAACCGCCCCCGACCCCGCCCGCCGCAGCGAGCGCGCCCGCGCCGCCGTCCTCACCGCGGCCACCGAACTCGTCGCCGAGGTCGGCTACGGCAAGCTGACCATCGAAGCGATCGCCGCCCGCGCCGGCGTCGGCAAGCAGACCATCTACCGGTGGTGGCCCTCGAAGGGGGCGGTGGTCTTCGACGCCTTCCTCGCCGCGAGCGAGCACGAGGGCAGCCTCGCCCTCCCCGACACCGGCGACCTCGCCGCCGACCTCCGCGCCGTCCTGCGCCCCACCAGCGACGAGCTCGCCGACCCGGGCGCCGACCGCACCTTCCGCGCGCTCCTCGCCGAGATCCTCAACGACCCCGCGCTGCACGCCGAGTACCGCACCCGCCTGCTGGACCCGCTGCTGGAGGCCACCCGCGACCGCCTGCGCCGTGCCCGCGAGGCCGGCCGGATCGCCCCCGACGCCGACCTCGACCTGGCCGTCGAACTCTTCTACGGCCCGCTCAACTACCGCTGGCAGTTCAGGCTCGGCCCGCTCACCCACGAGCACGCCGACCTCCTGGTCGACGCCACCCTCCGGGCGCTCGCCCCGCCCGCCGCCGACGGCGGCCGCGGCGCCTGAACCGGCACACGGCCACCACCGCCACCGGCACGCGGAGCAGCGACACGAGGGCGGGCCGGGTGAACGGCGCGCCGGACCCACCGCCGGACCCACCGCGGGAGCCGTACCGACGGCGAGGCGCCCGGGACGCCGTCGCCGGGTCCGCCGACGGGCCCCGACCGGGGCCGACTCCTCAGACCGCCGGCGGCGAGGCCGGGCCCGCCAGGGCGACCGAGACCAGGGCCCGCATGGCGCAGGCGGCCTGGCCCAGCGGCAGGGTGGCATCGTCGGCGAAGAGCTCCACCAGCCAGCCGCCGGCCGGGTTCTGGCCGCCCGCCGCGACCATGCCCCGGTAGCCGGAGACGACGAGCATCGCCTCCTCCGCCGGGTCGTTGCCGGCCGCGCCCGACCGCAGGGCGAAGGCGCCGCCGCGCACGGCGCGGCGGGTCATCGGGTAGTGCCGGAGGTCGAAGACCGCGTCGGGGGCCTCGATCCGGGCCCGCTGGGTCTCGGCGCGGGCGTTGGCGGGGCCGCTGGTCATCCGGTAGACGGCGTGCTGGGCGGTGCGCATGAACTGGGAGCCGGGCGGAACGTACGAGACCCACCAGCCGACGGCGTCCAGCAACCGGGCGGCGGCCTCGGCGACCACGACCAGCTTGCCGAGCGTGTCCGCCGGGTGGACGGCCCGGGCCGCGGCGGCCCGGTCGAGGGAGGCGAGCACGGCGGTGAGCAGCTGCCCCGGATCGGCACTGTGGGCGGCGCCGCGGAACCGCCGCCGGTCGCCCGCCCCGGCCCGGCCGTTCGGCCCGCGCCGCCCGTCCGCCCGGTGGTGCGGGTCGGCGGCGTCGGCGAGCAGCACGGTGGGGTCGGGCGAGAATCCGGGGCCGTGGCTGCGCCCGGCGACCACCGGGTGGGCGGCCCGGGCCGCCTTGGCCCGGTACTGGGCGGCGTCGGCGAGCCGGAACAGCCGGTCGGGGGTGGTGACGGGCCCGATCGAGTCCCCGGTGGAGGCGACGCCGCAGGCCACGCCCTCGCCCTCGGAGAGCGCGAGCGCCCGGGCGCACAGCTCCTCGGCGACGGCGACCACCTCGTCGGCCTTCTGCCCCTCCACCAGCAGGCAGAACTCGTCGCCGCCGAGCCGGGCGGCGAGGCTGCCGGGTAGCTTGGCGGCGGCCAGCGAGAGCTGGTGGGCGAACCGCTCCAGCAGCCGGTCGCCCATCTCGTGGCCGAGCTGGTCGTTGACCCGTTTCAGTCCGTTGACGTCGCAGACCACCAGGGAGACCACGGTGTGGTCCCGGTTGTGCGCCCCCAGCGCGCTCTCCAGCCGGGCGTCGACGGCCCGCCGGTTGGCCAGGCCGGTGAGCGGGTCGGAGAAGGCGAGTTTGCGCAGGTCGGCGAGGCGCTCGGTCTGCGCCAGCCCGGCCGAGACCTGGGCGGCGAGCAGTGTCGCGTAGTCGGCGTCGCCCTCGGTGAACCCGGGCATCCCGGCCGACCGGGCGAGGTAGAGCTCGCCCCAGGCCTGGCCGTGCAGCACGATCGGCGCGACCACGCAGCAGGCCCGCCCGCGCCGGCGCAGCGCCGCGGCGCGCTCCTGGCAGTACGCGCCGGCGGTCGGGTGGGTGTGCCCGGCGTGCGGCTCGCTGTTCTCGGCGCTCTGCAGCCAGGCGCGCGGCAGCCGCCCGGTGGTCCAGCGTTCCTCCAGGTACGTGACGATCTCGGGGAAGTCGGCGACCGGGTACGACTCGTCCTCGGGCAGTTCCTCCTCGCCCGGGGCGAGTTCGCCGTGGTTGACCAGGACCCGCAGCCGGCCGGACTCCCGGTCCCAGACCGAGACGGCGGCCATGGTGGCGCCGAGCGCCTCGGTGGCCCGGGTGGCGGCGGCCCGGACGGCCTCCAGCGGGGTGAGCGCGGCGGCCATGTCCTGGGCGAGCTCGACCACGGACTGCAGCCTCAGGTCGGGCAGCGGGTCGGGGTTCCGCGGACGGCCGCAGTCGCAGTCGCGGTCCGTCATGATCGCCTCGCTGCTCACCGGCTCGCCTCGCTCCCTGTGCTCGGTCCTGCCAGACCCCCGCCGACCGGCCGCACCCGACCGGCCGCTTGCACCAAGACTATGGCGGTTTCATTCAGTTATGCCCCGTTTGCCCGGACGGACCCGCAGCCGACCGTACGGGTTTCAACCGTTCGGCACCCGGGAAGCCGTACCCGCCGCGGGAGAGCCGCACCCATCGCAGGAAAGCGCGCCCACGGACCTCGGCACCGCGGGCAGCCTCCTCCGCACCGCGGACGGCTTCTCCGCTCCCACGCCTTCCCCGCGGACGGAGCGCTATTCGCCTTCCCCGCGGACGGCCCGCTGTTCGCCCTCTCCGCGGGCGGAGCGCTACTCGGCCTTCAGCCGCCGGGTGAGCAGCCACGGCTCGACCAGTCCGAGCCCCCGCACCGGCCGCCGCCACATCGGCTGCAGGTGGAACCGGGCCCCGGCCTCCGGGCCCGGCATCGGCAGCCCGGAGGCGGGCATCCCGGCCGCGGCCGACAGCGCCTCGGCCAGGCCCGGCCCCTCCGAGTCGGCCGGGGCGACGCTGCCGTTCTGCTCCAGCGCGGCCGCGAACTCGCCGTCGATCAGCACCGCGTCCTTGGGGGCGATCGAGGTCAGCCGGCTGGCCAGGTTGACGGTGGTGCCGAAGACGTCGCCCATCCGCGAGGTGACCGTGCCGAAGGCCATGCCGACCCGCAGCGGCGGGATGGTGTCGTTCCCGGCCAGCGCCTCGATCAGGCTCAGCGCGATCTCGGCGGCGGTCGCCGGGTCCTCGGAGACGTAGAGGATCTCGTCGCCGAGCGTCTTGATCACCCGGCCGCCCTGGCCGGCGATCAGGTCCGAACAGGTGTTCTCGAAGGTCTCGACCAGCTCGCCGAGCTCCTCCTCCTCCAGCCGCCGGGACAGCCGGGTGAAGCCGACCAGGTCGGCGAAGCCGACGGCGAGCCGTCCGCTGGTGATCTCGTTGTCCTCGGCGGCCTGCACCACCCGGCCGGTGACGGCCGCCAGCTGGCGCCGCCAGACGTACACCAGGAACTGCTCCAGCTCCGGCAGCAGCAGCTCGACCAGCGGGTACGCGACGTCGGCCCGGGTCAGCCCGGGCTCGACGGACTGGGTGAGGTTCTCCAGGAAGGTGTCCATCTGCCAGCCGGCCAGCCGGGCCGTGGTCTGACCGGTGGAACGGGCCACCTGGATCGCCATCGACTCGCTGAGCAGCCCGGACTCCACCAGGCCGGCCAGGCGCCGCAGCGCGATCACGTCGCCGTCGGTGAGCGCGCGGGACTGACCGATGTCGGGGAAGCCCATGGCGCGCCAGAACCGGGTGGCCAGCTCCATCGGGACGTCGGCGGCGCGCGCGGCCTGGTACGGGGTGTAGCGGCGCGGCGCGTCCAGGATCAGGCGTTCCAGTTCGAGCGCGACCGTGGGGTCGTTGCTGCCCGCCGTCGCGCCGCTGCTGCCGTCCTCTGCCACCGGTCCGTCCCCGTGCGATCGCCGCACTCGCCTCGTGTCCTACCTGTCCGGGCGCGCCGTCCGCCACCCGGGCGGACAGTGGCGCGCCTCACACCGCTGCCAGGTGGAATGTTCGCACGGAATCGTCGGATCCGGGGCATCAGCCCGGGTCAAGGGGTGGTGAAGACTGCCGTTCAGCGGGCCTCGGGGCGCACGTGGACGACGTCCCCGGCACCGACCGCCCGGCGTACGCCGTCGGGCGTGCGGACCACCAGCCGCCCGTCGCCGTCCACCGCCACCGCCTCGCCGACCAGCTCGCGGTCGCCCGGCAGGTGCACCTTCACCCGGCGGCCGAGCGTGGTGCAGCGGTCCGCGTAGGCGCGCAGCAGGTCGCTGGCGTGCGGGTCGCCCGCGGCGGCCGTCCACTCCCGGTACAGCTCGGCCAGCTCGCGCAGCAGGGCGCGCAGCAGGGTGCCCCGGTCGGTGGTGGAGGCGCCGGCCAGCGCGAGCGAGGCGGCGGCGGGGACGGGCAGTTCCTCCGTGCGCAGCGAGACGTTGAGGCCCATGCCGACCACCACCGCGCCGCCCGACAGCTCGGTGAGGATGCCGCCGAGCTTGCGCTCCGCGCCGTCGATCTCCGTCTGGAGGTCGTTGGGCCACTTCAGGCCGACCTCGACCCCGGCGACCCGGCCGAGCGTGCTGGCCGCGGCCACCCCGGCCAGGATCGGCAGCCAGCCGTACCGCTCGACCGGCACCCCCTCGGGGCGCAGCAGCACGGACAGGAACAGCCCGGAGCGGGGCGGGGCGGTCCACTGCCGGCCCAGCCGGCCGCGGGCGGCGCTCTGCGCCTCGGCCACCAGCACCGCGCCCTGGGCGGCGCCCGCCGCGGCCCGGGCGGCGAGGTCGCTGTTGGTGGAGCCGGTCTCGGCGACGACGTCCAGCGAGGTCCACAGGCCGCCCGGGACGAGCAGATCGTGGCGCAGCGCCTCCTCGTCCAGCGGCGGACGGTCCAGGTCGGTCCAGGGCGACGGTCCGGCGTGGCCGAAGCCGCGCAGTCCGCTGCGGCGGGGGGTCTCGGGTGCGGTCATGGGAAAACCCTAGGACCGATCCGGGACGCAGGCCGCCCCATCGTCCCGCAGAACACCCGTCAACAGAACTGTGTCGATGGTCATGACGCCAGGACGTGCCGCATCGCCCTCCGCGCTGGCTACGCTACCCAGCGGTAGTTCGTAGCGCCGCCCTGCCCTCATGCGCGGGGCCACCACCCGGCCCCGCGCGCACTCGAACAGGTCGCGGCCATGGATCAGGGAGAGCCACCGGATGACCGAGGCGTCGTACGACCCCCACACCACCGCCGGCAAGCTCGCCGACCTGCGGCGAAGGCTGGACGAGGCGGTGCACTCCGGCTCCGCGAAGGCCGTGGAGAAGCAGCACGCCAAGGGCAAGCTGACCGCCCGCGAGCGGGTCGCGGAACTGTTGGACGAGGACTCCTTCGTGGAGTTCGACGAGTTCGCCCGCCACCGCTCGACCAACTTCGGCCAGGAGAAGAACCGGCCGTACGGCGACGGCGTGGTGACCGGCTACGGCACCGTGGACGGCCGCCAGGTCGCCGTGTTCGCCCAGGACTTCACCGTCTTCGGCGGCTCGCTCGGCGAGGTGTTCGGCGAGAAGATCGTCAAGGTGATGGACTTCGCGCTGAAGACCGGCTGCCCGGTCATCGGCATCAACGACTCCGGCGGCGCCCGGATCCAGGAGGGCGTGGTCTCGCTCGGCCTGTACGGCGAGATCTTCCGGCGCAACGTGCACGCCTCCGGCGTCGTCCCGCAGATCTCGCTGATCATGGGCCCCTGCGCGGGCGGCGCGGTGTACTCCCCCGCGATCACCGACTTCGTGGTGATGGCCGACCGGACCTCGCACATGTTCATCACCGGCCCGGACGTGATCAAGACCGTCACCGGCGAGGATGTCGCGATGGAGGAACTGGGCGGCGCGCGCACCCACAACGCCAAGTCGGGCAACGCGCACTACCTGGCCGCCGACGAGAAGGAGGCGATCGAGTACGTCAAGAGCCTGCTCTCGTACCTGCCGTCGAACAACCTGAGCGACCCGCCGTCCTACCCCGAGCAGGCCGACCTCACGGTCACCGAGGAGGACCTCGAACTCGACACCATCGTGCCGGACTCGGCGAACCAGCCGTACGACATGCGCACGGTGATCGAGCACATCGTCGACGACGGCGAGTTCCTGGAGACCCAGCCGCTGTACGCGGGCAACATCATCACCGGCTTCGGCCGGGTCGAGGGCCAGTCCGTCGGCATCGTCGGCAGCCAGCCGATGGACCTGGCCGGCTGCCTGGACATCAACGCCAGCGAGAAGGCCGCCCGCTTCATCCGCACCTGCGACTCGTTCAACGTCCCGGTGCTGACCTTCGTCGACGTACCCGGCTTCCTGCCCGGCACCGAGCAGGAGTGGGACGGCATCATCCGGCGCGGCGCCAAGCTGATCTACGCCTACGCCGAGGCCACCGTCCCGCTGATCACCGTGATCACCCGCAAGGCCTTCGGCGGCGCGTACGACGTCATGGGCTCCAAGCACCTGGGCGCCGACCTCAACCTGGCCTGGCCGACCGCGCAGATCGCCGTGATGGGCGCGCAGGGCGCGGTCAACATCCTGCACCGCCGGGAGATCGCCGAGGCCGAGGCGGCCGGCACCGTCGAGGAGAAGCGGGCCGAGCTGATCGCCTCGTACGAGGACACCCTGCTGAACCCGTACCTGGCGGCCGAGCGCGGCTACGTGGACGCGGTGATCGCGCCGAGCGAGACCCGCCGGCACATCGTCCGCGGTCTGCGGGCGCTGCGCGGCAAGCGCGAGGTGCTGCCGCCGAAGAAGCACGGCAACATCCCCCTGTAGGCCCCGTCCCTGTCGGGAGAGAAGCAGCCATGTCCCCGATCCACGTACTGCACGGGCAGCCGACCCCCGAGGAGCTGGCCACCGTCCTGGCGGTGGTCCAGGCCCGGGCCGCCGCCGCGCAGGCCGCCGCCGAGGCGGCGCGTCTGGCCGGTGCCGGCCCGGCGTCCCCCTGGAACGACCGCGCCCGCCTGCACCGCCCCGCCGTCCGCCCCGCCGTGAACGCCTGGCGGACCTCGGGCTGGGCGCACTGACACCCGCCGCGCGGAGCGGGAGGCCGGCCCCGCCGGCCTC
>NZ_JBSHAP010000107.1:11292-32166 GCF_053611565.1 Kitasatospora sp. NPDC054795 | reverse complement strand
GAAGCTAAGCCTTACAGCGCCGATGGTACTGCAGGGGGGACCCTGTGGGAGAGTAGGACGCCGCCGAACAATTATTCAGAAGAACCCCCATCCGGATCCCGGATGGGGGTTCTTCGCGTTTCCGGAAGTTTCAGGAAGTCTCCGGGACTCAGTTTCCGGGGAGTCAGGTGCTCCGGCGGGACAGCCAGCTTCGTCGGCGCGATGCCGCCACCGTGCCGACGGGCGGCAGGTGGAGGGTGGCCACGGCGCTGCGGATCAGGATGCGGACCCCCTCGGCGGCCGTCTCGGCCGACATCGAGGCGCTCTGCTCCCGGCCGGAGGCCTGGCTCGGCAGGTACGGAAGGCGCGCGAACCCGCCGCGCAGCTCCGGGCGTTCGGTGGCGATCAGGTGCGCCAGCCCGTAGAAGACGTGGTTGCAGAGGTGGGTGCCGGCTGTGTGCGAGACGGTCGCCGGGATCCCGGCCTGCTGGACCGCCTCCACACAGGCCTTCACCGGCAGGGAGGAGAAGTACGCGGCCGGGCCGTCCGGCACGACCGGCTGGTCGAGCGGCTGGTGGCCCTTCCGGTCGGCTGTCCGGACGGCGTCGTCGAGGTTGATCGCCACCCGCTCGACCGTGAGGTCCGGCCGGTTGCCGCCCTGGCCAGTGGCGATGACCAGGTCCGGCTCGAACCGGGCCACCGCCCGGCGCAGTTCGGCGATCGAGTCGCCGAACGCCCAGGGCAGCCCGGCGAACTCCAGGGCCACCCCGGCCGGCGGACCGGCGGCGACCAGTCGGCCCGCCTCCAGGGACGAGTTCAGGGGATCGCGGCCGAACGGTTCGAAGGCGGTCAGCAGGACGCGGATGATGGCGGACCTCCGAGCGTGCGGGAACGTACGGACCCGATTTGTGCCGTTCGAGCGTAGAGCCGTCCCGAATGTCCCGGCAAGCCCCGCCGCTTTCCGGTGGACACGATGACCTGACTCCTCGTCGTGATCTGACCTCTCGTGACCTGAATTCTCGTCATGTGCGGCGCAGCGCGCCGTCCGCGCGGAGGGAGGCGAGGGTGGGGTAGCCGTCGACGGCCATCAGGAGGTCGGCCTCGGCGAGCAGGGAGCGCAGTACGTGGACGATGCCGTCGGTGCCCTCCAGGGCCAGGCCGTAGGCGTACGGGCGGCCGACGCCGACGGCGGTGGCGCCGAGGGCGAGGGCCTTGACGACGTCGGCGCCCGAGCGGACGCCGGAGTCGAAGAGGACGGGCAGGCCGTCGGCGGCTTCGACGACGCCGGAGAGGGCGTCGAGGGCGGCGAGTCCGCTGTTGGCCTGGCGGCCGCCGTGGTTGGAGCAGTAGATGCCGTCGACGCCGCCGTCCCTGGCGCGGCGGACGTCCTCGGGGTGGCAGATGCCCTTGAGGAGGATCGGCAGGTCGGTGAGGGAGCGCAGCCAGGGCAGGTCGTCCCAGGTCAGCGGGTTGCCGAAGACGCCGGCCCATTCCAGGACGGCCGCCTGCGGGTCCTCCTCGGGGGTTTTGGCGAGGCGGGCGCGGAACACCGGATCGGAGGTGTAGTTGGCCAGGCAGTGGCCGCGCAGCTGGGGGAAGTTGGCGGTCGCCAGGTCGCGGGGGCGCCAGCCGGTGACCCAGGTGTCCAGGGTGACGACGATGCCCCGGTAGCCGGCGGCCTGCGCCCGGTGCACCAGACTCTCGGCGAGCGCCCGGTCGGTGGGGGTGTAGAGCTGGAAGAAGCCGGGGGTGTCGCCGAACTCGGCGGCCACCCGCTCCAGCGGATCGACCGTCAGGGTGGAGGCGACCATCGGCACACCGGTCCGGGCGGCGGCCCGGGCGGTGGCCAGGTCCCCGTGGCCGTCCTGGGCGCACAGGCCGAGCACCCCGATCGGAGCCATGAACAGCGGGGTCGGCAGCCGCATCCCGAACAGGTCCACCGACAGGTCCCGTGCGCGCGCGCCGACCATCATCCGCGGCACCAGGCCCCACCGGCCGAAGGCGGCGACGTTCGCCCGCTGGGTGGACTCGTCGCCCGCCCCGCCCGCCACGTAGGAGAGCACGGAGGGCGCCAGCGCCGTGCTCGCCCGCGCCTCCAGTTCGGCGAAGGCCATCGGCATCGTCGGTAGCACGCCGCCGAGCCCGCGCAGATAGATCTCGTGCTGGTAGTCGCCGAACCGCCCCTGGAACGCCGGATCCATCCGCTCGCTGTCCATCCGTCGGCCGTCCTCTCGTCCTCGGCCGCCCGGGACCGTCCCGGCCGGCGGTGCCGTCCGCGGCTCCGTCGTACGGGACGGACGGGCTGACGGCACCCCGGCATTCTCACCGCGGACGGAGCGGACGGCCAGGGTCCGGCCGGGGGTGTGTCACCGCGTCGGCCGTCTCACGGCGTCGGTTCGGGACGGACCCGGTGGCCGTACCGCCGCACGGCGGCCGCGGCGATCAGGGCGACCGTCCCACCGAGCAGCATGACCGTGCCCGGGGAGGAATGGTCCACCGCCAGGCCGCCGGCCAGCGCGCCGATCGAGAAGGCGGCCTGGAACGCCGAGGTGAAGACCACGCCGGCACCCTCCGGGGCGTGCGGGGCCGCGGCGAGGAACCAGCTGAGCGCGCAGACCGGGACGGCCCCGTAGGCCGTGCCCCAGAGCGCCAGCAGGACCGCGGCGCCCGGACCGCCGGTGCCCAGCAGCGGCAGCAGCAGCGCCGCGGCAGCGAGCAGGACGGCCGCCGTGCCGAACACCGGACGCAGTGCCCCGGCCGCCCGGGCCCCGGCCAGGACGTTGCCGAGCAGTCCGGCGGCGCCGTAGAGGAGCAGCAGGGCGGTGATCAGGCCGGGGCCGGCGTGGGTGGTGCCGGCGAGGAAGGGGGTGACGTAGGTGTAGCTGCCGAAGTGGGCCGGCACGATCAGGAAGGTCACCAGGATGCCGGTCCGGGTGCCCCGGCCGGCCAGCAGACCGCGCAGCACTCCCAGCCCGGTGACGGTCAGCGGGGGCAGCGGCGGCAGTGACCGCAGGAGGGCGGCCAGGGCGAGCAGGGTCAGCGCGGCCATCGTGAGGAAGGCCGTCCGCCAGCCGGCCAGGGAGGCGAGGAACACCCCCGCCGGGACGCCGAGCACCGAGCCGAGCGGGACGGCGGAGAAGATCACCGTGTTGGCCCGGGCCCGCCGGTGCTCGGGGACGAGGCGCGGGGCGAGCCCGGAACCGATCGACCAGAACGCCCCGATGACCAGGCCGAGGACGATCCGGGCGGTCAGCACCGCCCAGTAGGCGGGGGCGAGGGCGCTGAGCAGGTCCGCCAGGGTCAGCACCAGCAGCAGCGCGCAGAGCATGGTCCGCCGGTCCGCCCGCCGGGTCATGACGGTCACCAGGGGCGCGGCCACCGCGGCGACGATGCCCGGCAGGGTCATCATCAGCCCGGCCGTGCCGTCGGAGATCCGGAAGGTGGCGCCGATCGGGGTCAGTAGGCCGATCGGGAGGATCTCGGTGGTGACGATGGAGAACACGCCGGTCGTCACGGCGAGGACGGCGAGGGTGCCGCCGTCCCGGGGGCGCGGGCCCGGGGTGGTCGGGGCCGGATGGAGGGTGGTGCCGGTCGGCATGCCGGAGGTCCCGTCGCTGGTGGTGGGTTCGTGACCCGAAGTCCAGCAGTACGAAGGGGGGTTGGGCTGGCGTGAATCCGACGTCAACGCTTCCGTGCCGGGTCCGCGGCCCGGCCTTCCTCGGCGGCGGGGGGTTCCTCGGCGGGGCGGTGCTCCTCAGCAGGACTGTGGCGTTCGGCGAGGCGGTGCTCTTCGGCGAGGCGGCGCTGCTTGGCGCGGTGGGCGAGCACGCCGAGGATGCGCTGCCAGGTCGGCGAGGCCTCGGCGAGCCGGGAGAAGATCACCGCCTGCTTGCCGGGCCGGCTGCTGTCCCGCCCGTGGGCGGCCTCCCAGGCGTCCAGGTCGTCGATCAGCCGGTCCACCCGGGGGTCGTCCGGTTCCCAGTCGAGCGACTGGTCGCAGAGCAGGAACAACCGCATCGTCTCGGCGTCGCCGAAGCTGGCGTTCTTCTCCCGGATGCCCCGGCGCATGGCCTCCGGGTCCAGGGCCTGGTGCAGGATCCAGGTGTCCCGTTCGAGCAGCACCGACCGCTCGCTGACCCCGAGCGCGCGCATCCGGTCCAGGATGGCGACCACCTCGGGCGGCAGTGCGAGCCGCTCGCCGCTCGCCAGGTCGGCGATCCGGCGGCGGTGCTCGGCGAGTTGGTCGATCCGGTGCCGCAGCTCGGCGTCGAGGTCGGTGATGGCGGCGGCGAACTCCTCCGGCTCTGCGTGCAGCAGCGCGTCGATCCGGGCCAGCGGCACCCCGGCGTCGGCGAGCGTCCTGATCCGGATGAGGTCCACCGCGGCCTGGGCGCTGTAGCGGCGGTAGCCGGAGCGGTCGCGCTCGGGCTCGGGCAGCAGCCCGACCTGGTGGTAGTGGCGGACGGTGCGCACGGTCACGCCTGCGGTCGCTGCGAGTTGACCGATCGTCAGCACCGTTTGGCTCCGGTTCCGTCGAGGATTCTTGGCTGTGGCTGTGGCTGTGGCTGTGGCTGTGGCTGTGGCTGTGGCTGTGGCTGTGGCCGAAGTCTAGGCGTGGTCCGCCCGGTCCACGACATCGCGGATCGCCTGGACCACGACATCGGTCCGCTCGAAGACGAACTGGCTGTGGCCGGTGTCGGCGAGGAGGCGCTGCTCGCCGTTCGAGACCCTGGCCACCATGTCCGCGTACAGCCGCGTCTTGCCGTCGTGCATCGCCTGGAGGAGCTCCTCCGACATCAGCGCCTGCTGGCCGGGGTCGATGCCCAGCGGGGTGAGGGCGATCAGCGGGACGTCGGGGAGGTCCGCCCCGGCCCGCAGTTCGACGGCCAGCTCCGGCATCGAGGCGCGTTCGGCGATGCCGGCGTGGATCCAGCGCTCGCTCACGTGGTACTCGGTCACCGCGTCGCGGACGTCCGCCGGGTAGTCCACGAGCAGTTCCTCGCACAGCTGCCGGATGGCGGGGAGCGCCTGCCGCAGCTGCTCCTCGGTGGGCGACAGGCGCTGGGTGGCGGCCAGGCTCGCCTCGGCGGGCATGTAGTCGTCCCAGTCCCGGTGGAAGGCGTCCAGCCAGACCAGTCCGGCCACGTCCTGTGGGTACCGCTGGGCGAACCCGTGGGCGTACGCGCCGCCGAGCGAGTGCGCGACCAGGACGTACGGGCCGGGGACGCCCTGGGCGCGCAGCAGTTCGCGCAGTTCGGCCGCGACCTCGGCGGCGGTGCGGGGGAGCGCGGCCTCGTCGCTGAAGCCGGTGCCGCCGCGGTCGTACACCACGGCGGTGGTGAACTGCGCGACCCCCTGCTGGACACCGAAGTAGTCCAGGCCGATGGCGCTGGCGCCGGGAAGGAGGACGACTGCGGGCCCGCCCGTGCCCTGGCGGTGCAGGTAGAGGTGGCGGCCGTCGACCTCCTGGAAACCGCCGACCGGGGGGTGGAGCGGGGCGGTGGAAGTGCTCTCGTTCGTCATGCGGCAAGCCTCCAACCCTGACGTAGCGTCAAGGTCAAGCGTTCGTCGCGGGAGCCTTTCGGGAGCCTTTCGGGAGCCTTTCGGTGCTCGGGTGCTCGGGTGCTCAGCTGGGCAGGTGCTCAGGGGTCTCACCTGGAGCGCCGGGGCCGCTGGTCGTGGTGAAGCGGTTGCGGTACTCGGTGGGCGTGGTGCCCAGCCGGCGGGCGAAGGCGCGGCGCAGGGTCTCGTCGCTGCCCAGGCCGCTGAGCCGGGCGGCGGCGGTGATGCTGTGGCCGTCGAGGAGCAGCTGCCGGGCGCGGTCGAGGCGGACCCGCTCGACCCAGCGGGCCGGCGTGGTGTGCAGCTCGGTCTGGAAGAGCCGGGTCAGGTGGCGGGTGCTGACGGCGGCGGTGGCGGCCATCGCGGGCAGGCTGTGGTCGGCGCCCGGGTCGGCGAGGACGGCGTCGGTGAGGGTGCGCAGCAGGTCGCTTCGGGCGGCCGGGGTGGCCAGGGCGGTGGAGAACTGCGACTGGCCGCCCGGGCGCTGCATGAAGACGACCAGTTCGCGGGCGACGGCACGGGCGGCCTCGGCTCCGTGGTCGTGCTCGACCAGGGCGAGGGCGAGGTCGATGCCCGCGCTGATGCCGGCGCTGGTGTGGTAACGGCCGTCCTGGACGTGCAGGGCGTCGGGTTCGACCAGCACGCCGGGGTGGCGGAGCGCGAGGGTGGGGGCGTGGCGCCAGTGGGTGGTGGCCCGGCGCCCGTCGAGCAGCCCCAGCGCGGCGAGCACGAAGGCGCCGCTGCACACCGAGGCGACCCGCCGTGCCGGTCCGGCGAGGCGTTCCGCGGTGGCGAGCAGGTGTGCGTCGGGGCCCCGGGCGGCCAGGTGGTCGGCTCCGGCGACGACCAGGGTGTCGAGGGGTTCCCGGCTGTCCCGCGGTGCGGCGGTGTCCGCCAGGGCCACGCCGTTGGAGGCGGTGACGGTGCCGCCGTCCGGGGAGACCAGGGCGGTCCGGTACGGGTGGCCGAGCCGTCCGGCCTGGTGGAAGACCTCCAGCGGACCGCTGACGTCGAGCAGCGTCACCCCGTCGAACACGAGGAAGGCGACCCGGCGCGTCATGTCCGGATCCGAGGTCCGGCTGTCTGTTCCGACATGGCGGCAGCCTACGCCCGGGGGCGAGGGCGGAGGAGTCGACCGAACCGCTCCTGCAGACGGAGGAACCATGACGAACGAGACGATCGCGGGCGTGCGCATCCCGGACAGTGCCCTGGCCCGGGAGGCGACCGAGCTGGTACGGGAGGCGGCGTCGCCGCTGCTGTTCGACCACTCGCGCCGGGTGTTCCTGTTCGGGGCGTTGCGCGGCGCCGAGCAGGGGCTGGAGTTCGACCCGGAGCTGCTGTACGTGGGCGCGATGTTCCACGACCTCGGCCTCACCGGGCGCTTCGCCAGGACCGACCAGCGGTTCGAGATCGACGGCGCCGACGAGGCCCGTCGCTTCCTGGCGGCCCACGGCATCACCGGGGAGCCGGCGCAGCGGGTCTGGACGGCCATCGCCCTGCACACCACGCCGGAGGTCCCGCTGCACATGGCGCCGGAGATCGCCCTGGTCACCCGGGGCGTGGAGCTGGACGTGCTGGGGATCGGCTACCGCGCGATCTCCGCCGGGCAGCGGGCCGCCGTGGTCGCGGCCCATCCGCGGCCCGACTTCAAGAACCGCATCCTGGCCGCGTTCACCGAGGGTGTCGAGGGTCGCCCGGAAACGACCTTCGGCAACGTCAAGGCGGATGTGCTCGCCCACTTCGTGCCGGGCTTCGAGCGCGGCGACTTCGTGGAGGTGATCAGGGGCTCCGACTGGGCGGAGTGAGCCGGATCGGGGGTTCGGCGGGCAGCCCGAAGGCCCGGTCGGCGTCGGCCGGCCGGGTTTGACGGCGGGTCCGGCTTCCATCACCCTTCCACTAATCAAATAGTGAAAGGGTACTTTGCCGATGCCCGCTTCCGTCTCCCCGCCGCGAACCCTGCTGTCCGCAGCCTTCGCGTCCCCCGTTCACTCCGCTTCCGCTGCTTCCTCCCCTTCCTCCCCTTCGGCCCCGACCACCTCGGCCGCGCCCCCCGTTCCCTCCGCCCGGTTCGCGACCCTGCTGGCCCTGCTCGCCCGCCGCCCCGCCGCGCTCGCCTGGGGCCTGGCGGCCGGGTTCGCCGCGCTCTACATCTGCGTCGCCGCCAACCGGCACCGGCGCGGCCTCACGAAGGCCTACGACCTGGGCATCTTCGAGCAGGCCGTCCGGGCGTACGCCCACGGGCGGGCGCCGATCGTGCCGCTCAAGGGGCCCGGCTACCACCTGCTCGGGGACCACTTCCACCCGCTGATCGCCGTCCTCGCCCCCGCCTACCGGGCCTTCCCGAGCCCGCTCACCCTGGTCGTCGCCCAGGCGCTGCTGATGGCGCTGGCCGTCGTCCCGCTGACCCGCTGGGCCCACGAGGTGGCCGGGGCGAGGGCGGCACTGGTCGTCGGCTGCGCCACCGGGGCTTCCTGGGGGATCGTCCGGGCGGCGGCCGACGACTTCCACGAGATCGCCTTCGCCGTCCCGCTGCTCGCCTTCGCCGCCACCGCACTCGGCCGGCGCCGGCCGCTCGCCGCCGCGCTCTGGTCACTGCCGCTGCTGCTGGTCAAGGAGGACCTGGGGCTGACGGTCGCCGCCGTCGGCGTCCTGATCGCCTGGCAGGCCCGGCGGGAGCGCCACTGCAGCCCGCTGCCCGGGCTCGCCCTCGCCGTCGTCGGCCTCGCCGCGACCGTGCTCACCGTGCTCGTCGTGCTGCCGGCCTTCAATCCGAGCGGGGGCTTCGACTACTGGCAGCAGTTGGACGGCGGCGGGCAGGCCGGGCAGGCCTCGCTCCGGGCGTTGCCGCTGCGGCTCGGTTGGCCGCCGGTCAAGTGGCTGCTGCTGTTCCTGCTCGCCGCCACCGCCGGCTTCGCCGGTGTGCGCTCGCCGCTCCTCCTGCTCTGCGTGCCCACCCTCGCCTGGCGGCTGCTCTCGGCCAACCCGCACTACTGGGGCGTCAGTTACCACTACAGCGCGGTGCTGATGCCGATCGCGCTGGCGGCCCTGGTCGACGTCCTGCGGAGTTGCGACGCCCGCCGCGTCCGCCGCGCGCTCGCCGTCAGCGCCCTGGTGACCGCCGTGACGCTGCCGCTCTACCCGCTGCACGAGGTGGTGATGCCCGAGGCCTGGCGCACCCCGCCCCGGCTCACCGGGACCCGGGCGATGCTCCACCGGATACCCGACGGTGCCGCCGTGGCAGCCTCCAACCGGCTGGCGGCGCAGCTCACCGGCCGGGCCGAGGTCACCCTGGTCTGCCGGGCACCGGTGGGCCCCGGACCGCAGTGGGTGGCCGTCGACCTGCGCGACCCGAGCGTGCAGGCCCCGTGCGCCACCGCCGACACCGCCCGGATGCTGGCCCTCTACCGGGAACGCGGCTACCGACCGCTGGTCGAGCAGGACGGCCTGCTCCTGCTGCAACGTCCCTGACGGACCGCCGTCGGGACACCCTCCGGGGTCCGGCTTGACCCGCGTGCCGCCGTGGGCCACTATTCCACTATTGAACTAGTGAAAGGTCGAAACGCCGGTGATCGAGTACCGCATTGAGCGGCGCAGCGGCGTCTCCACCTACCAGCAGATCGTGCAGCAGACCAAGCAGGCACTGCGACTCGGACTGCTCCAGCCCGGAGACAAACTGCCGACCGCCCGTGAGGTGGTCGAACTGACCGCGATCAACCCGAACACCGTGCTGAAGGCCTATCGCGAACTCGAACGCGAAGGGCTGGTCGAACCCCGTCCGGGTCTCGGCACCTTCGTCCGGCGCTCGCTCGCCCGGCCGGAGGCGGCCGCGGACGGGCCGCTGCGCGCGGACCTGGTCGGGTGGGTGGACCGGGCCCGGGGGGCCGGCCTGGAGCGCGAGGACATCGCCGCGCTGATGGCCTCCGTCCTGGAGCAGCGCTTCGACACCGGGATCTCCGGCTCCGACAACAAGGCCTCCGGCTCCGACACCGGGGTCTGAGGACCCCTCGGCAACATCGAACAGAGAACAGTGGGGGGACCGGGTGGACGACCCGACGACCACGGCGCCCGCGTCGGCGCCGGCCCTGGAGGCCGAAGGCCTCGGCAGGAGGTACCGCGGCGGCTGGGCCCTGCGCGGCTGCGACCTCACCGTCCCGGCCGGGCGGATCTGCGGGGTGGTGGGCCCCAACGGCGCGGGCAAGAGCACTCTGCTCTCCCTCGCCGCCGGCCAACTCGCGCCCACCGAGGGCGGACTGCGGGTGCTGGGCGCCACCGCCGGTGATCCCGGGCTGCGCGCCCGGATCGCCTACGTGCCGCAGGACAAGCCGCTCTACCCGGGCCTCACCGTCGCCGAGACGCTGCGGATGGGCCGCGAGCTCAACCCGGTGTGGGACGAGGGCGGAGCCCAACAGATCGTTGACCAGGGCGAGTTGAACCCCAACGCGCGGATCGGCTCGCTCTCCGGCGGCCAGCGCACCCGGGTCTGCCTCGCCCTCGCCCTCGGCAAGCTCCCCGATCTGCTGCTGCTCGACGAGCCGATGGCCGACCTCGACCCGCTCGCCCGGCACCAGCTGATGGGCGCCCTGATGTCGTCCGCCGCCGAGCGCGGCACCAGCATCGTGCTGTCCTCGCACATCCTCCCCGAGCTGGACGGCGTCATCGACCACCTGCTCCTCGTCCAGCGCGGACGCGTCCGGCTGGCCGGCGACCTGGAGGAGATCCTCGACGGGCACCGGCTGCTCACCGGCCCGGCCGCCCAGGAGTCCTCCCTGGCCGCCGGGTCGGTGGTCGAGCAGCGTGTCAGCGGCCGTCGGGCCATCGCCCTGGTCCGCACCGACGAGCCGGTGGACGGCGAGTGGGAGAGCGAGCGCCCGAGCCTGGAGGACCTGCTGCTCGGCTACCTCCGCGGACCCGCCGAACCGGCCGACCGCAAGGAACCGAACGAGGTGGCCGCATGAGCACGACCGTCCTGCCCGACCGCACCACCGCTCCCACGGCCGCCTCCACCAAGCCCGCCCTGCGCGGAATCCTCTGGCTGGTGCTCCGCCAGAACCGGCTCCTCCTCTGGACCCTGGGCATCCTGCTGGTCCTCGCGGTGGCCGACCTCCTGTGGATCCACTTCGCCAGCAGCCGGATCGTCAGCGAGCTGCGCCGGACCGACTGCTACTACCCCGAGACCTGGGACCGGCGCGAATGCTGGAACCGCCTGGAGCCGATCGACCGCCCGAACTTCTGGTTCCTCCAGGTCCTCCAGCCCGCCGTCACCGCGGTCCCGCTGCTGATCGGCGTGTTCGTCGGCGCCCCGCTGCTGGCCCAGGAGTACGAGCGCGGCACCATCCGCCTGATCCGGGCCCAGTCCGTCAGCCCGGTCCGCTGGCTGGTCGTCCGCCTCGCCGTTCCCGGCCTCGCCGTGCTGGCCGTCGCCGGCGTGCTCGCCTCCCTGATGACCTGGGTGTGGTGGACGGACATCGTGCACGGCCCGGCCGCCTTCGACCCGCCGTTCCAGTTCTTCACCTACCCGGTCCTCGGCCTCGCCCCGATCGCCTGGTCCCTGTTCGCCCTGACCCTCGGCGTCCTGGTCGGCCAACTCGTCCGCCGCGCCCTGCCCGCGATGTTCCTCACCGGCGCCCTCGTCGCCGCCGCCCACGGCCTCGTCCTCTGGGCCCGCCCTCACTTCTACCCGGCCGTGGAACAGGTCGCCGCCCTGGGCACCCCCCAACCCACCAACGCCTGGCTCCTCGGCCGTGGCGTCGTCCTGCCCGACGGCACCCACGCCAGCACCGACTCCTGCCTCTTCTCCGCCCGCGCCCCCGGCTGCGACGAGGCCATCGCCTCCTGGGCCCGCTTCCACCCGGCCGACCACCTCGTCCCCATCCAACTCGTCGAGGCCGGCATCCTCCTGGCGGTCACCCTGGCCCTCCTGATCGCCGTCTTCCGCCGCATCCGCGCCTAGCGTCACCGCTCCGTCGAGCGGGCGACCACGACCCACGGCCAGGACCCGAGTCACCGACTCGGGTCCTGGCCCGTTCTGCCGGCAGCAACAGGCGGACTCCCGCAGCACCCGGCGTGGCAGCCTGAGGGACCCCGCAAAGACGCAGTCCGTGCCGGGGGCGCGCCGAGCGGGGCGCGGGACGGCGGGTGGTCAGCCGTCCGCGAGTGCGCGCAGGTAGGTGAGGACGGCGCGCACCCGGCGGTGTCCGTTGTCGGGGGTGGGCATGCCGAGCTTGCCGAAGATGCTGCCGATGTGCTTGTTCACCGAACTTTCGGCGAGGAAGAGGAGCCGGGCGATGGTCGGGTTGTTGTGGCCCTCGGCCATCAGGGCGAGCACCTCCCGTTCGCGTGCGGTGAGGGCGGCCAGCGGGTCGGGGCCGGTGCGGTGGGCCATCAGCTGGGAGATGACCTCCGGGTCCATCGCGGTGCCGCCCTCGGCGACCCGCCGCAGCGCCTGGAGGAACTCCTCGGCGCGGCCGACCCGGTCCTTGAGCAGGTAGCCGACGCCGGTGGCGCTCTGGGCGAGCAGCTCGGCGGCGTAGGCGCGTTCGACGTACTGGGAGAGGATCAGGACGGGCAGTGCGGGCAGTCGGCGGCGGGCCTCGACGGCGGCGCGCAGTCCCTCGTCGCGGAAGTCCGGCGGCAGCCGGACGTCGACCACGGCGACGTCGGGGCGGTGGTCGAGCAGGGCGGGCAGCAGGTCGTCGCCGTGCTCGACGGTCGCGCACACCTCGTGTCCCTCGCTGTGCAGCAGCAGGACGAGGCCCTCGCGGAGCAGGGCGTTGTCCTCGGCGATCAGGATCCGCACGGGATCTCCACTTCCAGGATGGTCGGGCCCCCGGGCGGGCTGGACAGGCGGGTGGTGCCGTCGAACGCGGCGACCCTGCGGCGCAGGCCGGGCAGGCCGCTTCCGGCGCCCTCGACGGCGCCGCCCCGGCCGTCGTCCTCGACCCGGACGGCGATGGCGGCCGCGGTGATCCGCAGCCGGACCAGGGCGCCGCGGGCTCCGCTGTGCCGGGCGACGTTGGCGAGCGCCTCGGAGACCACGAAGTAGGCCGCGGCCTCGGCGGCGGCCGGTGCGCGCGGTGGCGGGTCGGCCGGAGAAGGGGCTCCCCGGCCGCCCCCGGTGTCCGGCTCGACCCGGGTGGGCACGGCGCAGCGGGCGGCGAGCGACCGGACGGCCTCGGCGAGACCGCGGTCGGCGAGCAGTGGCGGGTGGATGCCGCGCACCAGGGCGCGCAGCGACTCCAGGGCCTGCTCGGCGACGAGTTGGGTGGAGTCCACCAACGCGGCCGCCTGCTCGGGACGTTGGTCCAGCGCGCGGCGGATCATGCCGAGCCGGAGCGAGACGGCCACCAGGTTGGCCTGGGCGCCGTCGTGCAGGTCCCGTTCGATCCGGCGCAGTTCGGCGGCATGGGCGTCCAGCGCCTCGGACCGGGTGGTGGTCAGCTCCTGGACGCGCCGGGCCAGCGAGGCGCGGGGCCGGGCGACGAGCAGTCGGCGGGAGGCCCGGGCGTGCAGGTCGGCGGCGGGCGCCAGCACGGCCAGGGCGACCACCGCGTAGCCGACCCCGCCGACCGCCGCCGCGACGGCCACCGGCCAGGAGTCGACGGTCAGCAGGATGATGCTCCCGCGCTCGTCCGGCAGGAGCCGCCACCACATCGGCGCCGTCAGCCAGTTGACGGCGTGGCTGCACAGGGTGAGGGCGGCGGCCGACAGGGCCGTCCCGGCGGTGGCGTGGGCGAGCAGCCACACCAGGTCCTTGCGGACGGCCGGGTCGCGCAGGGACGTCCGGTCGCGGTACGGGGTGCGCGGCCGGTCGCCGCCCAGCCGCCGGCCGGCCCGCCGGCGGTGGAACTCGGCGAACCGGCGCAGCAGTCGCAGGGCCGGCGGCAGGAGCGGCAGGCCCGGGCCGACCGGGCAGAGGGCGAGGACGACGAGCAGCAGGCAGAGCCCGACCAGCGCGGCCGCCCCGGTGCCGAGGCAGAGCAGGAGATGGCCGGCGGCGGCGGGGGAGCGGCGCACCGCGGAGCGGCTGGCGGACCGGACGGCCGACCGGACCGTGGACGCGGCAATCCTGGGCGCCCGCACGATGGTTCAGTCCTCCGAGCCTCCGAGCCGACTGTTCGATCACCCTAACACCGGCCCCGGAACCGGCCCGGCGGCCGTCACGGGGCGCGGCTCTTCCGCCGCCGTGCCGGACACCTCCACAATGGGGCGGGTCGATCGCGGAAGTGGGGGAACCGGGGTGGAGTGGCTGCTGGGGATCGGTGGGGCCCTGCTGCTCGGGGTGGTGACCAATCTGGTGTACGACTTCGCCAAGTTCGGCGGATCACGGCTCGGTTCCCGGGTGCCGGTGCCGCGGGTCCGGCGGGCGAGCCTGACGGCGGCGGCCCGGGCTCACGACGTGCGGGCGGACGGGCTGGCGCCGCTGATCACCTGGTCGGCGACCCGGCCGCTGGCGCCGAGCACGCTGGTGACGGCGCACCGCGGGCGGGTCGAGCGCCCGCACGTGCTGGACGCGGCCGGGTGGGCCGAGGAGGTGGTGCGCCGGAGGGCGGCCGGTGCGGCGGGCCGCACCGCGTACATCTCGCGGCTGACGGTCGATCACGGCGAGCACGGTGGTGCGCGGGTCTGCGAGGTGGACATCGCGGAGAGCGACTACGCGGAGTGCATGGCCACCACCGGGATGGGCCGGGAGGACCCGGAGGCGGCCCGGCTGCTGCACGAGGCGCTGGACCAGGGCCTGACGAGCTTCGTGGCCGTCGCGCCGCCCACGATGGTCAGCGCCTGCGTCGCGGTGCGGGACCGGCTGGGCCGGCTGCTGCTGCTCCGCCGCTCGCTGGCGGTCCACACCTTCCCGGCGCAGTGGACGGTCGGGATCAACGAGACGATGAAGTACCGCGACGAGCCGGGCGCCGCCGAGGACTTCTACGGGCTGGTCCGGCGGGCGCTGGAGGAGGAGTTGGGGCTGCTGCCGGACGATGTCGGGCCGACCGTGATCACCTGGCTGGGCTGGAGCGAGCCGGCCTCCTGCTACACGCTGGTGGCCACCGTCCGGTCCCGGCTGGACGCGGCCGAGATCGACCGCCGCCGCGAGGCCTGCCACAGCACCTTCGAGCACGACATGGCCGTCTGGGTGCCGTTCACCCGCCGGACGGTCTCCGAGCTGATCGAGGGCGGCACCTGCCCGGACGGCTCGCGGCGCTGGTCCTACCTCGCGCCGCTGGTGGCCTGGGAGGCCTGGCGGGCGGCGCAGCAGGAGCGGGCGTAGGCCGGAACTCGCCTCGCCGGGAAGGGCGTTCCACGCGGAGTGGGCGCAGTTCCGTGCGGACCGGGCGCCGTTTCGCATGGAGCGGGCGCCGTTTCGCGCGGGGAAGCGCGGCCCAGGAGGAACCGGCGTGCCGGGCCCGGCCGCCCGGTCAGCCGACGGCGCTGCGCCAGTCCGCAGGCCCGCTCGCCGGGAGGTGCCCGGGCAGGCCCGGGGTCCAGCGCTTCGAGCCGTCCGGCAGTACGGCCAGGGCCTCGATACCGGGTCGGCGGGCGGCCCAGGCGAGGGCGCGGTCCGGGCCCATGGCGAAGGCGGCGGTGGCCCAGGCGTCGGTGCGGGCGATGCCGGTGCCCGGGGCGCCGACCAGGGTGAGCGAGGCCAGGGCGCAGGCCGGGCGGCCGGTGTGCGGGTCGAGGATGTGCGCGCCGCGCTCGGCGGTGCCGGAGGTGGCCACGGCCAGGTCGTGGCCGGCCAGGACGGCGGCCAGCAGACCCGGTCGCCGGGGGTCGGCGATGCCGATCCGCCACGGTCCGCCGGCGCTCTGCACGTCTCCGCCGCCGCTGACGCAGTACTGCCGGGAGCCGGAGGAGCGCAGCAGGGCGGCCGCCTGCTCGACCGCCCAGCCCTTGACCCAACCGCTGGGGTCGAGCCGGCCGCCCGGCCGGTCGGTGAAGTAGCCGTCGGTCTCGGCGGCCACCTCCCGGCAGGCGGCCAGCACGGCGCGGACCTCCGGATCGCAGTCGTCCAGGGCGAGTTCGCCCCGGTCGAGGCGGCCGATGTCGCTGTCCGGCCGGTACGTCGAGAACACCGCGTCGATCCGGTGCAGCCGTTCCGCGATCCGCTCCAGCACGGCCGGGGTCCCGGGGGCGGGGTCGCGCACGGTGACCGAGAAGACGGTGCCCATCACGGGCTCGGCGTGGCGCAGCACGGGCGCCTCAGCCCTTGGCCCGGTCGAGGGCGCTCTGCAGGGAGCGGACGTAGCCGTCGCTGGTGTACGTCGCGCCGCTGACCACGTCGATCCGGGCGCTCTGCGCGGCTATCGCTTCCTGGTTGAGGACCGGCAGCGCGGAGGTGTTGATCTCGCGGTCGCGCCGTTCGGAGCTCGGGTACTTGACCACGTCGACGGCGGTGATCCTGCTGCCGGCCAGGGTGACCTGGACCTGCACCGGGCCGTAGCGGGTGTTGACGGTGTCCCCGCTGACCTTCCGGGTGGCGCCCGCGGCGGGTGCGGAGGCGGACGCGGGTGCGGAGGCGGCGGGCGCCGGGGCGTTCGACGGTGCCGCGACCTCGGACCCGGTGCCGGAGCCGGTGCCGGTGCCCTGGCCGGCGCCGGTGCCCGGCCCCGAGCCGATCACCGGCGCGGGCCCGGCGGCCTCGTGCGGTTTGAGGGACAGCAGCAGGACCACCCCGGCCGCGGTGGCGGCGCTGGTGACGACGGCTCGGCGCATGGAATGGACGCTCCTCGGGTGCTCGGGGGCGAGCCGAACAGGCTCAGAAGGAAAGGCTTCAGAAGGAAAAGCTCTCGTGGTGGATGCGCCCCGGCCGCACCCCCGCCGCCCGCAGCGCGCGGACGGCCTCCTCGGTGAGGGCGTCCGGGCCGCACAGGTAGACCTCGTGCTCGGCGAGGTCCGGGACCAGCCGGGCCAGCGCGGCCCCGAGGTCGCCGACCTGCTCGCGCGGGCCGAGCAGCTCGTGCACCGTCGCACCGCGCCGCCGGGCGACCTCGGCCAGCTCCGCCCGGAACAGCACGTCCTGCGGCCGCCGGGCCCGCTGGACCAGCGTCAGCTCGCCCGGCAGGGTTTCGAACAGGGCGCGCAGCGGGGTGACCCCCACCCCGGCGCCGAGCAGCAGCACCCGGCGCTGCCGCAGCCCCCGCCCGGTGAACGCCCCGTACGGGCCCTCGGCGCGCACCCGGGTTCCCGGGCGCAGGGCGGCCACCGCGGCGCTGTGCCCGCCGAGGTCCTTGACGGTGAAGCGCAGGAAGTGCGGGTGCGGCGGCGCGGACAGCGAGTAGGGGTTGGCGGCCCAGCGCAGCCCGGGAGCCTGGAACTGGAGCCGGAAGAACTGGCCGGGCTCGGCGCGGAGTTCGTCCAGCCGCCGCCCGCGCAGGAACAGCGACACCACCCCGGGGCCCTCCGGCCGTACCTCGGCGACGGTCAGGCCGTGCCGCCGGTCGAGCAGCCACGGCCGCAGCAGCCGGTACCAGCCGAGCAGCGTCGCGGTGCCGAAGTAGAGCGCGTACCAGGCCGCCCGGCCGGGGCCGCCGCCCAGGTCGGCGCCGGTCGCCAGCTGGTGGGCGAAGGCCAGCGCCACCGCGAGGTAGGTCGCCAGGTGCAGGTAGTACCAGGCCTCGTACGGGAGACGGCGGCGCGCGATCCGGGCGGAGACGGCGCCGGTGCCGAGCAGCAGCAGGGTGCCCAGGGTGGCCTTGAGCATCTCGGGGTAGTGGAGGACGATCTCCACGCCCTCGCCGATCGGCCCGCGCCCGTCGGTCAGCGCGTAGCCCCAGATGACCGTCAGCACGTGCACGGTGACCAGGGCCACCGTCCAGCGCCCGCCGAAGGCGTGCCAGCGCGCCAGCCGGTCCGCGCCGACCCCGCGCTCCACCGGCGGCAGCCGGGCCATCAGCAGGACCAGCACCGGCGCGGCACCGCCGGCCAGCAGCCCGGTGATCCGGCCGGCGCCGGTCAGCCAGCCGTCCGCGCCGACCACGGCCGGGGTGCCCGTCCACCACAGCGCGAGCACGCCGAGCACGCCCGCGGCGATCAGGCCGAGCGCCGCGCGCGGGTCGAGGGCGAACGGCGGACGCGGCGCCGCCCGGTGGCCCGGGCGGTCGGGTGCCCGCCGGGGCCCGGGCCGCGGCTCAGGGGCGGCGGCAGTGGTCATCGGATCCTCCTCGGCGCCCGGCGGCGAGTGCCGCCGAGGCCGTCCACGATCGCACCGCAAGCTCTGAGCGGGCTCTGAACCGGGCCGGCTCCGGCGCCCATCGGCGAGTGGGAAAGGGCAGGTCAGGGTGAGTATGTCGGTCTGCGAACCATTTTCCGGGATCTCACCGGTTTCTCATCGGGACCGGCCAGGATGATTACCGCGCAGCACCCGACACGAGGAGCCCCATGGACGAGACCGCCGACCGCCCGGACTGGCGGGTCCTGGTCGTCGACGACGAACCGGACCTGGTCGAGGTGGTCTGCGGCGCCGTCCGCTACGAGGGCTGGCAGGCCCGTGGCGTGACCACCGGCCTGGCCGCCGTCGAGGCCGCCGCGGCCTGGCGGCCGCACGCCGTGGTGCTCGACGTGATGCTGCCCGACCTCGACGGCCTGGAGGTGCTGCGCCGCGTCCACGCCGGGCAGCCCGAGGTGCGGGTGCTCTTCCTGACCGCCCGGGACGCCGTCGAGGAACGGATCGCCGGGATCGCGGCCGGCGGCGACGACTACGTGACCAAGCCGTTCAGCCTGGCCGAGGTGGTGGTCCGGCTGCGCGGCCTGCTGCGCCGGGCCGCCCCGTCCGGCGCGGCCGGGCAGCCGCCGCCGCACGCGCTGGTGCTCGGCGACCTCGTGCTGGACGACCGGGCCCGCGAGGTCACCCGGGGCGGGGAGACGGTCGAGCTGAGCCCGACCGAGTACGCGCTGCTCGCCCACCTGATGCGCCATCCCCGGCAGGTGCTCAGCAAGGCGCAGATCCTGGACGCCGTCTGGTCGTACGACTTCGGCGGGCAGGCGCACATCGTGGAGCTGTACATCAGCTACCTGCGCAAGAAGGTGGACGCGGGCCGCAGCCCGATGATCCACACGGTGCGCGGCGCGGGGTACCTGATCAAGGCCGCGACATGAAGCCCCGCGCAGGGCGCTCCCGTCCACGGCCGGCCCGCCGCCCGGGTGGACGCCGTCCACGGTTGGCTCCCCGCACCCTGCGCGCCCGGCTGATCGCCGGCCTGCTGGTGCTGCTCGTCGCCACCTGCGCCGCCGTCGGCCTCGCCACCACCGCCGCGCTGCGCCACTTCCTGGTCGACCGCCTGGACCAGCAGCTCGCCGAGTCCGGCGGCCGCTACGCCGCGAGCCTGGAGCACACCGGCCACGGCGCCGGCCCCGACACCCGGGCCCAGACCCCCGGCACCCTCGGCGTACGGCTGCTGGGCGGACGGGTCACCGCCGCGGGCGTGGTCGACGGGGACGCCGACGACGTGGACAACCCCGGGAACGAGGACGACCGGGTCGCCTTCGCCCCCGACCGGGAGCACGCCCTGGCCGCCCTGCCCGTCGACGGCCCGGCCCGCACCGTCGACCTCGGCCGGGCGCTCGGCCACTACCGGGTCCGCGCGGTCGCCGGGCGGGACGGCGACGTGCTGGTCAGCGGCCTGCCGCTGCGCCCGGCCGAGGACACCGTCGAGCGGCTGGAGACCCTGGAACTCACCGTCTTCGCGGTCTCCGTCGCCGCGGCGGGCGCGGCCGGGGCCGCCTGGGTCGGCTTCTCGCTGCGCCCGCTGCGGCGGGTGGTGGGCATGGCCGAGCGGGTCAGCGCGCTGCCGCTCGCCAGCGGCCAGGTGATGCTCGCCGAACGCGTGCCGGACGACGACCCGCGCACCGAGGTCGGCCGGGTCGGCGCCGCGCTCAACCGGATGCTCGGGCACGTCGGCGACGCGCTGGCGCGCCGGCACGCGGTGGAGGAGCGGCTGCGCGGCTTCGCCGCCGACGCCAGCCACGAGCTGCGCACCCCGGTCGCGGCGGTCCGCGGCCACGCCGAGCTGGCGCTGCGCCACCCCGGGCCGGTCCCGGCGCCGGTACGGCACTCGCTGGAGCGGATCGACGCCGAGGCGCTGCGGATGGGGGCGATCGTCGAGGACCTGCTGCTGCTCGCCCGGCTGGACGCCGGCCGCCCGCTGGCCGAGGAGGAGGTGGACCTGACCCGGATCGCCCTCGACGCGGTGGCCGACGCCCGCGCCGCCGGGCCGGAGCACCGCTGGCGGCTCGCCCTGCCCGAGGAGCCGGTGCTGGTGCGCGGGGACGAGCACCGGTTGAGCCAGGTGGTGGCGAATCTGCTGGCCAACGCCCGGACCCACACCCCGCCCGGCAGCGAGGTCCGGCTCTGTCTCGAACGGACGGACGGTCAGGTGGAGTTGAGCGTCACGGACGACGGTCCTGGGATCGCGCCGGAGCTGGCCGACCGGGTCTTCGAGCGCTTCGTCCGGGGCGACCGGGCCCGCTCCCGCGCCACCGGCTCGACCGGGCTCGGTCTGGCGATCGTCCGGGCCGTGGTCGGGGCGCACGGCGGCACGGTGGCGGTGGCGAGCCGGCCCGGCCGCACCGTGTTCACCGTCCGGCTGCCGTGACGGCCGTCGCCGTGGCTGCGGTTGATGCCGTTCCCGTCGTCGTCGCTGGTGTCGCCGTCGTACGAAAACGCTGCCGGTAGTCGGTCGGCGTGGTGCCGAGGCGGCGGCGGAAGGCGCGCACCAGGGTGTCGACGGTGCCGAAGCCGCAGGCGGTGGCGATGCGGTCGAGCGTCGCGTCGGTGGACTCCAGCCGGTGGCGGGCGAGTTCGACCCGGGCGGACTCGACGTAGGCGCTCGGGGTGGTGCCCAGCTCGGTCTTGAAGATCCGGGTCAACTGCCGTTCGCCGACGTGGGCGTGGGCCGCGAGGTCCGGGACGGTGAGCGGCCCGGCGAGATTGCGCAGGATGTGGTGGCGCAGCTCCTCGATCCGCCGGGTGGTCGACACGGGCTCCAGTGGGACGCTGAACTGGCTCTGGCCGCTAAGGCGTTTGAGGTACATGACGAGCTGGCGGGCGACCCGCAGGGCCAGCTCCTCGCCGAAGTCCTCGGCGACCAGCGCGAGCGACAGGTCCAGGCAGGCGCTGATGCCCGCACCCGTCCAGACCTCGCCCTCGCGGATGAAGATCGGGTCCGGATCGACCTCGACCTCCGGGTGCTCCTCGGCGAGCTGGCCGGCCGTGGACCAGTGGGTGGTGGCGCGCCGCCCGTCCAGCAGCCCGGCGGCGGCGAGCAGGTGCGCGCCGACGCAGACGCTGGCCACCCGGCGCCAGCGGGGGGCCAGCGGGCGGACCAGTCTCTTATAAACAAA
>NZ_JBSHAP010000107.1:0-11282 GCF_053611565.1 Kitasatospora sp. NPDC054795 | reverse complement strand
ACCACCGCCGGGTCGGCGAGCGCGCGGACCCGGCGGTGGTCGTCCACCTCGACCGAGCCGGGCACCAGCAGGGTGTCGATCCGGCTCCGGGCGGCCTCGTCGAAGGTGAGGTCGGGCAGGATGCGCACGCCCGCCGCGGTGGTGACCGGATCCGCCGTCTCGGCGGCGAGGACGACCCGGTAGCCGGTCGCGTCGCCGGTCTCCCGGCGGACCAGTGAGAACACCTCGGGCGGGCCGGTCACATCGAGCAGGTCGACGCCCTCGAACAGCACGATGACGATCAGCCGTTGCGCAGCGGATGCGGGCACCGCTTCCCTCCTCGTCGTCCCTGCTCGATGTCGGAATCTGCAGGTTAGACGACATTGCCGACACCAGAGCACCGCCCGTAGCGTTTTCAGGGCCGGCCGCACCCGCAGTGGCCCGCGAGATCCCCGACTCCCGACCGTGAAGGCGGTACCCCGTGCCCACCACGACCCTGCGCACCCTCAACGGCCTCGACGAGAAGCCCGCCGTGCTCGGCGACTCGACCCTGATCATGATCGACTACCAGAACACCTATGTGCGCGGCGTGATGGAACTGGCGGGCTGGCAGGAAGCGCTGGACGCGGGCGCCGACCTGCTCGCCCGGGCCCGGGAGGCCGGCGCCACCGTGATCCACGTGATCAACGACGGTGGCGAGGGCACCCCGTACGACATCCGGGCCGAGATCGGGCGGATCCACCCGAGCGTGGCCCCCGCCGAGGGCGAGCGGGTGGTGGTCAAGCAGGGCCCGGACGCCTTCGTTGGCACCGACCTGGGAGAACTGCTCGACGCGGCCGGCCACCGGGACGTCGTCGTCGCCGGATTCATGACCCACATGTGCGTCGCCTTCACCACGGCCGGCGCCTTCCTGCGCGGCAACCGCCCGACCGTCGTGGCCGCCGCCTGCGCCACCCGCCCGCTGGAGTCGGCCGGCACCGGGCTGACGGCCGTCCAGGTCCACCGCGCCGCGCTGGCGACGATCGGCGACCTGTACGGCGTGGTGGTGGAGTCCCCGGCCGACCTCGGCTGAGCCCGGGTGGGATCCGGGGCGGATCCGGGGCGGATTCGGCGCGGGCCCTCGGCGGGCCCGGGCGGAGCCTCGGCCGGACCGCCCGCCGTGGCGGTCCACCGCGTGGCGGTCCACCGTGGTGGTCCGGGGCGTCGAGGGCGCCCGGAAACGCCACCGATCCGCCCCCGCCTCGTTGACCAGTCCGCGCACGGTGTCGGCGGAGGGCGGGGAACGGGCATGGCGGGGAACGGGGCGGCGGCCGTGGGCGGCCCGCCGGAGCTGGCGGAGTCGTACCGGGTCTGCGAGCAGGAGGTGGCCGAGCACCAGGCCTCGCTGCGGGCGATCAGCGACACACTGCCGCCCGAGGTGCGGCCGTACTTCCACGCCGTCAATGGCTTCGCCTCCCGGTCCGACCGGATCGCCGACGATGCCCCTGGCGCCGACGCCCGTGGCGCCGACGCCCCTGGCGCCGACGCCCGCAACGCCCAGGCCCAAGCCGCCCCCGCCGGGCGGCTGCGCCGGTTCGCCCGCTGGCGGGCCGAGACCCTGGCCGAGCTGGCGGCCGGCCGCAGCGAGCACCCGCTGCGCCGGGCCTTCGTGGACACCGTGCGCCGGTGGGAGCTGGACCCGGCGCTGGTCGAGGAGTTCCTGGACGCCACCCGGGCCGACGGGGCCCACCCGCCGGTTTTCGAGACCCGTGCGGACCAGCGCCGCCACCTGCGCGGCGTCGCGGGGACGATCACCGAGCTGTGGGCCCCGCTGCTGGGGGCGCGGGGCCCGCGGGCGGCGGACGCGCTGTCCGCGCTGGGGGAGGCCTGCCAGCTGGCCGACATCCTGGAGGACCTCCCGCTCGACCTCGCGGCCGGCCGCTGCTACCTGCCGCAGGAGGAGCTGCGCGGGCTCGGCCTGACCGTCGCCGACCTCGGCCGACCCGATCCCCGGGGGCGCCACCGGGCCGCCCTGGACACACTGGTCGAGGGTCAGCAGGCGCATTTGCACCGGCTGTTGGAGCAGGCCCTGCCCGTCACCTGGCTCGCCGCCCCCGGCTGCCGCCCGTTCCTGCACACCCTGCTGCTCGGTGCCCAGATGCAGTACGACGAAGTGACCCTGGCGCGCTCGCGCGTCCTGTCCGAGGGCCTCACTCCGCTGAGCTCCGACGGGGCCACTCCCCGCCGTCGCACCCGGCCCGTGCCCGCCGAGGGGGCGCCCGCCCACGTCGCCGTGATCATGGACGGCAACCGCCGCTGGGCCGAGGCCCGCGGACTGCCCGCCCGGTACGGCCACCAGGCGGGGCAGCGGGCCGCCCTGCGGCTGGTCAACGCGGCGCTGCGGCTGGGCATCCGCCACCTGAGCCTGTACGCGTTCTCCACCGAGAACTGGGACCGCCCGCCCGAGGAGCTGACCGCGCTGTTCGACTCGCTGGCCGAGGGCCTCACCCGTGGCGCGGAGGGCCTGCACGCGCTCGGGGTGCGGATCCGGTGGTGCGGCCGGCGGGACCGGGTGGACGAGTCGCTGGCCTCCGCGATCGCGCTGGTGGAGAGCATGACCTCCAACAACGGCACGCTGACCCTGACGGTCTGCGTGGACTACGGCGGACGGGAGGAACTGGCCGCCGCGGCCCGGGACCTGGCCGCCGAGGTGGTGGCCGGGGTGATCCGTCCGGAGGCGATCGGCCCGGCCGACCTCGCCCGGCACCTGTACCTTCCGGACCTCCCGGACGTCGACCTGCTGATCCGCACCTCGGGGGAGCAGCGGATCAGCAACTTCCTGCCCTGGCAACTCGCCTATGCCGAGCTGCTGTTCGACCCCACGCCGTGGCCCGACTACGACCTGGCCCGGCTGCGCGGGGCCGTCCGCGCCTACGCGGCCCGCGAGCGCCGCTTCGGCGGGGGCGTGCCCGCCCAGTCCCGGCAGTCGCAGCAACCCGGGCCGCCGCAGCCGTCCGCGCCGTCCGCGCCGCCCCAACGGTCCCAGCAGTCCCGGAAGCCCCCTACGAGTGCTGCTCCTGCGCCGCCGCCGGGGGAGGAGGGGTGTACGTTCCCTGGGCCGTGACGTACGCCAGCACCGTGTCCACGGTCACGGGGTGCGCGCCGAAGTTCGCGGTGTACGTGTCCACCGCCTCCTGGGTGGGGCGCAGCGGCACCCCGGTGAGCCGGACCTTGATCGGGTGCCCGGCCGGTACCGGATCGGCGGTCAGCTTGCCCTCCGTGAGGCCGCAGCGAAAGGCCGAGCGGTGCCCCATCTCCGCCCCGCCGACCTCGCACCGGCCGGAACCCAGGCCGTCCTTGATCGCGCCGGCCAGGTTCACCACCCGGTAGTCGCCCCGGGAGGTGCGGACGGACACCCCGCCGTCCAGTGCCCCGTCGCCGTGCGCCTTCGGTGGGTTCGCGAGGGACGGGTCGCCAACGGCCGAGCGGATCGGCAGGTGGACGGCCGGGCCGTGGCGGTCCATCACCATGCGGGCCGGGGCGACGACGTCCACCATCGCGTGGAAGCGGTCCAGCTGGGCCTGCGCCTCCGGGGTCCAGCGCACCTCGACCCAGCCGTTGGAGAGCGTTCCCAGGTTTCCGGAGCGGTCGGTGCCGCCGTCAACGGCACCGGCCGCCGTCCCGGTGAGCCACCCCAGTAGCGGGGCGCCCAGCGCCGCGCCCAGCAGCGAACGCCGCGTCGTGCTCATCGTCCCGAACCGTCCTTCCCGGGCCGTCCAGCACGGCCCTGGGACGGATCATCCGTCCACCGACCGTCTCCGAGGCCATTCCGGAGAACGAAACCACTCGCACGGGGGGAGTGGGACGCAGCCATGGGTGGTCCGTTCGGGAACATGAGCCCCCCGGGACGGCTGCCCGCCGGGTGTCCGGTCCCGACTCCGCCGCGCCCGGGGCCCGCCTCCTGCCGCGCCCGGGCCCCGCTTCGCGCGGCGTGGGCCCCGGGCGCGGCGTTCGCGCGCCCCGGGCCCCGGAGGTCCGCGCGACGCGGGCGACGGCCGTCCGAGCCGTGCGGTCCCGGCCGTTCGCGTACCCACGCCGTAGCGCCCCCACCCTGAGTTGAACGTGTTCAAAGTCGTGCGCCATGATGAGGGCGCGCGAGAACACCCCACCGCGGCCTGCGGCGGAAGGCGGTCCCGTGCTGCCCCGTCACGCTCCGAACCCCCCTACCCGACCCCGGAGTCGACCGTGCGACACCTGCTGCAACGCCACCCCTTCGCGATGCGCACCCACTTCGCGCACTCGCTCGTGCTCACCTACGCCCTGCCGCCCCGGTTGCTCGCCCCGCTGGTGCCGCCCGGCCTCGCCCTCGACACCTACACCGACCCCGACGGCACCGAGCACGGCTTCGTCGCCGCCGCCGTCGTGGACACCCGGGCACTGCGCCCGGCCGCGCTGCCCGCCCGCCTCGGCCGGGACTTCATCCTGACCGGCTACCGGGTCTTCACCCGCTTCCCGACCCCCGGCGGCCGCACCATGCGCGGCCTGCGCATCCTGCGCTCGGACACCGACAGCCGGATGATGGCGCTCGGCGGCAACGCCTTCTCCCGCTACCACTACCGGCACGCCCGGATCGGCACCCGGGTGGTCGGCGACACCCTGGAGTTCAAGGTGGTCAGCGGCGACGGCCGCGCCGACCTGCACGTGCGCGCCGACCTCGGCGGCGCCCCCGCCGCCCTCCCGCCGGGCAGCCCGTTCGCGGACGCCCGGGCCGCGCGGCGCTTCGCCGGCCCGCTGCCCTACACCTTCGAGTACGAGCCGCAGACCCGCTCGATGATCGTGGTCAAGGCCACCCGTGCCCACTGGGACCCGGTCCCGGTGGCCGTCGAGGTGCCCCGGCTCACCTTCTTCGACCACGGCCCGCTGGCCGGCAGCCGGCCCCTGCTCGCCAACGCCTTCCACGTCGCCGGCCTCGACTACGGCTGGCACGCCGGGGAGCGCCGCCACCTCACCGGAGCCGCCCGATGACCGCCCCCGCCCCGGCCGGGCCCGGCCCGTCCGCCGCCCGCCCGCTCGTCGCCCGCCCGTTCGCCGCCTGCTCCGCCGTCCTGTGCCCGTCCACGACCCGGGCCGACGGCCCCCGCCCGTCCGGTGTGCGCGAGGTCGTCCGCTACAACTGGCCGATGTACGCCGCCGGCGCGCTCACCGTCGCCGTCGGCGGGGCGCTGGCCGGCCGGCTGCCGGGCCCCGCCGCCGTGCTCGCCCGGGCGGCCGCCGCCACCGCCGCCGGATACCTCGCCGTCAGCACCCTCGCCACCTGGTGCGTCTACGACCGCTCCGCACTCCACCGCTACGACTGGCTGCCGGAGCTGCTGCCCGACGGCCCCGGCGACCACCTGGTGATCAGCACCGGCCTGGACGAGGCCAGCCGCCCGATCGCCGCCCGCCACCCCGGTGCCCGCGGACGGCTCGCCGACCTGTACGACCCCGCGCTGACCGCGAGCGGCTCGATCCGCCGCGCCCGCCGCCACGCCCCGCCCGCCCCCGGCGGCATCCCGGCCCGCCCGGACGCCCTGCCCGCCGCGACCGGCGCCCTGGACACGGTGTTCGCCGTCTTCGCCGCCCACGAGCTGCGCCGGCCCGCCGACCGCACCGCCCTGTTCGCCGAGGCCGCCCGCAGCCTGCGCCCCGGCGGCACCCTGCTGCTGGTCGAGCACCTGCGGGACGCCGCCAACACCGCCGTCTACGGTCCCGGCGCCTGGCACTTCCTGCCCCGCGCCACCTGGCTGGGGCACGCCGCCGAGGCGGGCCTGCACCCGGCCGCCGAGCGCCGGATCGCCGGCCTTGTCACCGCCTTCGCCTTCCGGAAGGCCGCGTCATGACCGGGCTGGTCACCCTGGAGGCCCAGCTGCGCCTGGTGGGTGCGGCCCTCGTGACCCTCGGCCTGGTCCACGCGGTGCTGCCCCGCGCCATCGGCTGGCCCGCCGACCTGTCCGGCACCACCCTGCTGACCCGGCAGGTGTCCTACGCCCACCTCTTCTTCATCGGCCTCGCCTGCGCCCTGCTCGGCCTGCTCCCGCTCTGTCTGGCCCCCGACCTGCTGGCGGGCGGCCGGCTCGGCACCGCCCTGCTGGCGGGCCAGACCCTCTTCTGGGGCCTGCGCTGGCTCTTCGAGTTCGCCTACTTCTCGCCCCGGCTGTGGCGCGGAGACCGCCTGCGCACCGTCGCCCACCTCGGCCTCTGCGTGCTGTGGACCTGGGTGACGGCGGTCTTCGCCGGAGCCCTCTGGCACACGGTCTAGGATCAGTCGCGACCCCAGGAGCCCACACACCCCTCAAGGATCATGCGGTGACCGTTGCTTTCCCCCGTGCTCGCGCCGTGCGGTCGGCCCTGTCGGCCGGCGTCGTCCTGCTGGCGGCCACCTCCTGCTCCGGTTCGTCCGACGCGGCGCTGACCAGCGCCCAGGCCAAGCAGAAGACCGACCAGTACTTCTCCGAGACCTTCCTCGCCTTCCCCAAGCCGATCTCGCCGGTGGTCGACCGCGACGGCGAGGAGAAGTGCTTCAAGAAGGGCGCCCCCTCGGAGCCGGACGGCCAGGTGAAGGCCGTCACCTATCGCTTCCTGCGGGACATTCCGGCCGATCACCACGACACGATCTTCGACGCCTTCCGCGGCCACCTCGTCGTGGCCGGGTTCCGGGTCACCGACAGCAGGCCCGGTGTGATCGTCCTCACCAACCCGGACAACGGCTTCAAGGCCTCCATCTCGGACGGCGACAACTGGCCGGCCACGCTGAAGGTCGGTTTCGAGTCCCCCTGCGTCTCGCCCGACGGGGCCAAGGCGGCCACCGGCTGAGCACGCCGGCACACCTCCTCGCCCGGGCGGACCGCTTTCGCGGGCCGCGCCGGCCGCCGGCCCGGACCGGCAGCCCGCTCCGCCGCTCCGCGGGGCCCGTACCGTCAGACGTTCGCCGGCAGGGTCGGCGCGCGGCGCGGCTGGGGCGGGAGGGCGAGGGTGAGGGCCTCGCGGGAGGCGGTCGGGAGGGCGAGGGCGGAAGCGGTCTCGGCGGGGAGCGGCTGGAGGCCGAGCAGGGCGGTGGTCAGCCGGGTGGTGGCGCGGTGCCAGTCGGAGATCCGCCGGAGCATGGCGTGGCCGCTGCCGGTGACGGTGTATCCGCAGACCCTGGCGCCCGCGGCGCGGCTGCGGGCGGCGAAGGCGCGGGTGTCGGCGGGCGGGGTGACGGTGTCGCGGTCGCCGTGCAGCATCAGCACGTCGCGTCCGGCGAGCTGCTCGCACGGGTCCTCGGCAGGGCACCACGGTGCGAGGGCGACCAGGCCGGTGACGGACGGGTGCCCGCCGGCCCGGAGTGCGGCGCGCCCGCCCATCGAGTGGCCGACCAGCACCGTCGGCACCGGCCCGAGCAGCGCGGTCAGTTCGTCGAGCGCGGCGGTCGCGTCCTGGGCGGCGTCGGCCCGTTCGCCGTTCCAGCCGCGGTGGCGGTAGCGGACGGTCCCGATGGCGACGCCGGCGTCCGCGGTCGCCCTGGTGAGCCCGCGCAGGAAGCCGTGCATCCGCAGCAGCGGGAGGTTGAGGCGTCCGGGCCGGGAGAAGTTGTGCTCCTCGCCGCCGTGCAGCACCAGGACGGCGGCCCGGGCCGCGTCCGGCCGGACCTGCCAGTGCAGCGCCCGGTGGCCCACCGCGCGCTCCGCCGCCGTACCGCTCACTGCCGCACCGTCCCGTCCGTCCCGCCCGTGGCCCGTCCCCCCGGACCGCCACTGTACGCGTGCGGACGGCCGGACCGTTCACCCGAGGGAACCATCCCGGACACCGGGCGCGCGCGGCCGGAGCGGGCGCCTGCTATTCACGAAGGGTGGGGGGCCGCAAGCGCCCGCTCGTGGCGCCGTGTCACCGAGTGGAGGACTCCGTGGCTCAGCAGCTCGCTCTGTCCGTCGACTTCGGGTCGGGTTTCACCCAGGCCTGGTCCAAGATCGCCAAGGTCATCCCGCAGTTCATCGCCTTCCTGGTGATCCTGTTCATCGGCTGGATCGTGGCCAAGGCGATCGCCAAGCTCCTCGACCGGGTGATGCGCAGGCTCGGCTCGGAACGGGTCGCCGAGCGGTCGGGGATGGCCGCCCGGCTGGCCGGCTCCAAGTACGACATGACCGGCATCGTCTGCAAGGTCGTCTACTACATCGTCCTGCTGATGGCCCTGCAGCTGGCGTTCGGAGTCTTCGGTCCGAACCCGATCAGCGTGATGATCCACAGCATCGTCGCCTGGCTGCCCAGGGCCATCGTCGCCGTCGTGATCCTGGTGGTCGCGATGGCCATCGCCAACGGCGTGCGGGACATCGTGGGCAACTCGCTGTCCGGCGCCTCGTACGGCCGGGTGGTCGCCACCACGGTCTGGGCGTTCATCGTCGGCCTCGGTGTGATCGCCGCGCTGGGCCAGGTCGGGATCGCCACCGCGATCACGACCCCGGTGCTGATCGCCGTGCTCGCCACCATCGCCGGCGTGCTGGTGGTCGGCGTCGGCGGCGGCCTGATCCTGCCGATGCGCCAGCGCTGGGAGCGGTGGCTGGACGGTGCCGAACGGGAGACCGCCCGGCTGCGCGGCACTGCCTACCAGGCCGGCCGCTCCGACGCGCTGTCCAACCAGCCGGTCCGGCCGACCACCCAGACCGGTCCGGGCACCCCGCCCGCGCCGGGCATCGAGGGCGACCAGAACCGGTAGCCGCCGCCACCGCCGGTCGCCGGGCAGGGCCCGCCGGGGCTCAGACCTCCAGCAGGCCCTCCTCGCGCACCAGCCAGCAGATCGCGGTGAGCCGCATGACGGCGTAGTCGTAGCCGACCGGCTCCCGCCAGCCGATCTCGTCGAGCGCGTCGACGAAGCCCAGCGCGTAGTCCGACAACTCCTCACGGTCCAGGGGCCGGGGCGCCAGCTCCGGTCCCTGCGCGTACAGCAGCTCCCGCAGCATCGCCGCGTGCTGGTCGACCGCCGCGACGAAGCCGGGCTCGAAGGCGAACTCGGCCAGGCGGGGCGTGAAGGCCGTCACGATGCCGGGCAGCGGACAGCCGGCCGGCTCGTCGGGGGAGCGCCGGAAGGAATCGTCGGAGGTGGCGAACATCCGTCCACGTTAGGCGAGCCCCGGAGCCGGAACGGACGCCCGTGACGGTTCCGTGCTGAGACCTTGGCCACCCCGCCCGCGTCACCGCCCGCCGCGGCGACGGTCCGTGTCCCGTCCGGTTCGCTCTGCCGATCACGGGGTGCTCCGTACCAGAATGGCCGGCATGGATCTCCGCATCTTCACCGAACCCCAGCAGGGCGCGAGCTACGACACCCTCCTCAAGGTGGCCCGCACCGCCGAGGAGCTCGGGGCCTTCAGCGCCTTCTTCCGCTCCGACCACTACCTGAAGATGGGCGACGTCGACGGCCTGCCCGGGCCCACCGACGCCTGGATCACCCTGGCCGGCCTCGCCCGCGACACCAGCACCATCCGCCTGGGCACGCTGATGACCGCCGCGACCTTCCGGCTGCCGGGCGTCACCGCGATCCAGGTCGCCCAGGTGGACGCGATGAGCGGCGGCCGGGTCGAGTTCGGCCTCGGCGCCGGCTGGTACGAGGCCGAGCACACCGCGTACGGCATCCCCTTCCCGAAGGACAAGTTCGGTCGGCTGGAGGAGCAGCTGGCGATCATCACCGGGCTGTGGCGGACCAAGCTCGGCGACACCTTCGACTTCGCGGGCGAGTACTACACGCTGACCGACTCGCCCGCGCTGCCCAAGCCCGTCCAGGAGCACGTCCCGGTGCTGGTCGGCGGGCACGGCCCCCGGCGGACCCCGGCCCTGGCCGCCCGCTTCGCCGACGAGTTCAACCTGCCGTTCGCCTCGGTGGACGACACCGCCGCCCAGTTCGGCCGGGTCCGCGCCGCCGTCGAGCACGCCGGGCGCGCGGCCGACGACCTGGTCTACTCCAGCGCCCTGGTCGCCTGCGTCGGCCGGGACGACGCCGAGGTCGCCCGCCGGGCCGCCGTGATCGGCCGCGACGTCGACGAGCTCAAGGAGAACGGGCTGGCCGGCACCCCGGACGAGGTCGCCGAGAAGATCGGCCGGTACGCGGCCGTCGGCAGCGAGCGGATCTACCTCCAGATCCTCGACCTGGACGACCTCGACCACCTGGAGCTGATCGCCTCCCGGATCGCCCCGCAGCTCGCCTGAGACGCGCCCGGGGCCCGCCGGCGGTCCGAACGGCCGGCGGCCCGGGCCCGGCCCGGGTCGTCCGTACCCGCCCCGACCTCCGCCCTTTACTCGTTCTTGGGAATGCGCCATGCTCCTTGGACGGGAACGGCGGGGGGAGACCGGGTGAGCGGGACGAGAACGGTGCGGACGGCGGAGGCGCCGAGGGTGCCGCCGCCACGCACCGCCGGGGAGCGCGTCGTCCTGCCCGCGCCGCACGACCCGCCCGCCCGGCACGAGCTGCGCGGGCCCGGTCCGGCGGTCCTGCGCTACCCCGCCGGGGACCTGCTGGTCGTCACCGGCCTGCCCGGCAGCGGCAAGAGCACCCTGATGCGCCGCTGCGTCCGCGCCCCGCTGATCGACTCCCAGCTGGTCCGCGAGGAGTACGCGGCCAGGCTGCCCGGCCGCCTGCCGTACGCGTTCTACCGCCCGCTGGCCCGGCTCGCCCACTACCGGCGGCTGCGCCGTGCCGTCCTGGACGGCGGGCCGCTCGCCGTGCACGACTGCGGCACCCAGCCCTGGGTGCGGGCCTGGCTGGTCCGCGCCGCCGCCCGGCAGGGCCGCCGGGTGCACCTGCTGCTGCTCGACGCCGACCCGGCCGAGGCCCTGGACGGGCAGCGGCGGCGCCGGCGCGGCGTCTCGCGCTACGCCTTCGCCCGGCACCTGGCCGCGGTCGCCCGGCTGCGCCACCGGATCCTGGAGGCCGGCCGGCTGCCGGCCGGCTGTGCGTCGGCCGTGGTACTCGACCGGGCCGCCGCGCGCGCCCTGCGGGAGATCGACTTCACGGCGTCGTAGTCTCGGCGAGTCCGCGCCGGGCGCCGGCGGGTCCGGCCGGAGCAGGCCCGGCACGCGGCCGAGACCACGTCAACTCCCCCGTCAGGAGCGCTGATGCGCCGTACTGCCCGGGTGCGCTCGCGTGCCCCCCGCCTGTTCCCCTGCGCCGCCGCGCTGGTCGCCGCGGCCGGCCTGAGCCAGTTCGCCGCTCCGGCCGCACACCGCGCCACCGCGGCTCCGGCCGCCGCGGTGGCCGGGTGCGCGGACGGCGGCGCCGATGCCGCCGGGGCGGCCGGAGCCGCCGCCCGGCGGCCCGCCGG
>NZ_JBSHAP010000106.1:0-32448 GCF_053611565.1 Kitasatospora sp. NPDC054795 | reverse complement strand
CCTATTCCGGCGCTCAGTGAGACCTGTCTTCCCGACCCGGCGCCCCCCCCGGGTCGGGCCCCGCCCCCACGTCAGGGTCGGGACGGGGTGTCAGTGCCGGTGGCGCCGGCGGCGGGAGGCGAGGACGAGGGCCGCGCCGCCGAGGAGGACGGCGGCGCCGATGCCGCCGATCAGTGCGACCTGGCTGCCCGTCGCGGCGAGACCGCCGCTACCGCCCGGCTGCTGGGGCTTGCCGGTGGGCGCCGGGTCGGCGCCGTTGCCGTCGGTCGCGGTCGGCGAGGGCGCGGATGTCGGCGTGGTGGAGGGCGACGTGGTAGGGGAGGCCGTCGGGGTCGGGGAGGACGTGTTCACGGTCACGGTGGCGGTGCATTCCCCGGCCGTCGCACCGGGCGGGCAGTTGCCGCCGGGCCGGTCGGCCACCACGGTGTTGCGCAGGGTGTGGTCCCCGGCAGCGGGGTCCTTCACCTTGACGGTGTAGGTGAGCCGGGCGTTGCCGCCGGCCGGCAGGTCGCCGGTCCAGGTGAGGACCGGCTGCGTGTAGGAGGGGGTGCCGAGGGTGGCGGTGGCGTCGCCGTTGTAGGTGGCGTCGTCGAGGACGGCGCTCAGGTCGTCGGTGACGGTCAGTGCGGTGAGGGGCGTGTTCCCGGTGTTGGTGACGTCCACGTGGTAGGTGACGGTGTCGCCGGGGGCGGCCTGGCTCCTGTCGGCGGTCTTGGTGACCCGGTAACCGGTGTGCTCGGTGACGGTGTTGCGCACGGTGTTGCTGGTGCGCTGCTGTTCGCGGCCGGTCTGGGTGCCGCGGTAGGCGAGGGAGGCGGTGTCGTCGAGCCTGGTGCCCGGTGCGAGGCCGGCGTCGACCCTGGCCCGGAAGGAGACGGTGGTCTCGGCGCCCGGCGCGAGGTCGGGGGTGGGGCAGGTGACGTTGCGTCCGGAGGCGGTGCAGCCAGTGCCGGAGCCGTCGACGTAACTGGTGCCCTGGGGCAGTACGTCGGTCAGGGTGACGCCGGTGGCGGTGTCGAGGTCGGCGGTGGTGCCGTCGGGGTGCCGGTTGGCGACGGTGAAGGTGTAGGTGATCTCGGCTCCGGGGTCGACGAGCCCGGGCGGGCTGTTGGTGGTGGAGCCGGCCGGGGTGTTGGCCTTGACGATCTGGAGGTCGGGTTCCAGGGCCTCGACGGCGAGCCAGACCGCCTGGGGGTGCAGCGCGTCGCCCTGGCCGGTGACGCGGAGCACGGCCTGCTTGCTGCCGGCGGGCAGCTTGCCGGTGATGTCGATCGTCCGGGCGTCGTAGCCGACGTTGTTGACCGTGTTCGGGTTGCGGTCGGTGAGGTTGGTGCCGGTGCCGTCGGGCGCGACCCGGTCGATGCGGCTGGTGAAGGCGTTGTCGGGGGCGGGCCCGGTGGCGGTCGGCATGAGCAGCGGGGTCAGCCGGCCGGTGTCGGGGCCGACTTCCAGGGAGTCCCCGGCGATGGGGGCGTCGCCGTCGCCGACGATGACGCCCATGGTGGCGGCCGGTGCGCGGCCGGCCGGGGTGCGGATGCCGTCGAGGGTCATGGTGATGCTGGGCTCGGGCGGGCGGATGAGCTGGTAGCCGTCCCAGATCTGCAGGTAGCGCAGCGGCTCCTTGGGGTCCTCGTAGGCGACGACCAGGGACCATCCGCCCCAGCAGCCGACGTTCTGGCCGCCGAAGTCGGAGGTGGAGGAGCGGCCCTGACAGGCCTGGATGTCGGCCACGGTGTACTCGCCGGAACCGGCCGCGCGCACCAGGTCGGTGACGTCCTTGACACCCGCGTGGGCGGTGAGCGGGGCCGGGGGCGTTCCGCCGGTCTTCTGGTCGAACCAGTCGTAGGTGTCGGCGGTGAGCCGCTGGTAGCCGGTCGCGCCGGGGACCTTGAACTCGACCTGGTCGGCCTTGGAGGCGTCACCGGACGTGGACAGCCGCGAGGTTCCGACGGGGTTGGCCTGCCAGTACAGCCGGGCGTTGAGCACCTTGGCACCCGGCGGGACGGTCAGGGTGGCCGCGGAGGCGGTGTTGCCGGGGGCCTTGGGGTCGGTCTTGACCCAGTTGACCCGGTTGTTGTTGTAGGCGTTGAGGTCGCAGTCGCTGTCCTCGGGGTCGCAGGAGACCACCGAGTTGGACGCCATCGTGAGGTTGCCGTGCGCCAGCAGGTCGAGCGCCGGCTTCGGACCGATCGGCCGCTGCGCCCCGCTCGTACCGGCCTTCGCCGGCGGTGCCGCGGCGGCGTGCACGGCGAACGGCACGGACGACGCGAGCACGAGCGTCGTGGTGGCGAGAGCCCCGAGAACGGCACGACCGGGCACACGTCGGGCCCGGGATCCGGGTATCGGCCGCACCGCGTTCGTGACGGATGGTATGCGGTCGCTCAAGGTAGGGCTCCTGGGAGTGCTTGAGGGTACGGGAGGGTGAGGGGATGCCCTCCGGGCGGGTTCAGGACGATTGGTCCGAATTCATCCGCCGAGGAAGAATATGTCACACACTGACCAGTTTGGGTTAATGAAGCGTTCACATTCGGCGCGCCTCGGGTTGACGCGGCCTCAAGGCCCGGATCCCGGCCGGTGGCCGGACGGGGGCGGTCACCGGGCGGCGGCGGTCACCGGGGCGCTCCGGTCGGAGCGGGTGCGGGGTCGGTGAGGCCGGTGACGCGCAGGGTGATGTTGAGGCGACCCCGGGCGGGACCGATGGCGGGGTCGCCGGTGCCGGGGAGGATCTTCGGCACGGCGTGGTATGCGAGGCGGGAGGGGCCGCCGAAGACGAGGAGGTCGCCGGAGGCGAGGGTCAGGTCGGTCCAGGGCCGGTTGCGGCTACGGGTGTTGCCGAAGCGGAAGAGGCAGGTGTCGCCGATGCTGAGGGAGACCACCGGGGCGAGGGAGCGCTCGTCCTTGTCCTGGTGCATGCCGAGCCGGGCGTCGGCGTCGTAGAAGTTGACCAGCGCGGCGTCGGGTTCGTAGGCGGCGCCCTGGCCGGGGTCCTGGTAGGCGTCGGCCACCGCCCGGCGGCCGAGGTCGGCGAGCCGCTCGGGGAGGGGGCGACGCGGCGGCCGTTCACGTCGTCGGCGGTGCGGGTGTAGGCGTAGGGCTGCCAGTGCCGGCCCAGGCACACGGTCTGCACCGACATGACACCGCCTCGCGGCAGTCGGGTGCGCCGGATCGGGACGGGGCCGACGGCCCAGGCGCGGCACGCGGCGACCAGCTCGCGCTGCAGGTCGGGGGTGAGCCAGCCGGGCAGGTGGACGGCGCCCGGCGCGATCTCGCGGCGCTCGTAGCCGGCGGGCGGCGGGCCGAACAGCGCGGGGGTGCTGTTCACACGGCGACGCCCGGGTCGGGGGGCGGGAAGGAGGCGGTCCAGCCGGATTCGACGCGCCAGGTACCGCCGTCCGCGCTCGCGCCGCGCACACCGTCCAGGACGCCGGGCCCGGCGAGCGCCGCGGCGACCGGCTCGGCGAGGGACGCGAAGCCGAACGTGCGGTCCGGACGCCAGGGGGTGCTGTGGCGCAGGCGTCGGGCGAGCTGCGCCCAGCCGAGCGGGGCGGCGGCGATGACGAGGGCGTCGGCTTCGGGGGCGGTGAGGCGCTGGGCGGGCCGCAGCCAGGAGGCGGCCTGTTCGGGCCAGTCGACGACGACCAGGACGGCGTTGCCCGCGGCCTGCCAGGCGTCGGCGAACGCGGCGGCGGCCGTGCGGGAGGCATCGTCGCGGCTGTGGCCGATCGCGACGCCGCGCAGGGGCGGGCGGCGGTGCTCGGCGAGCAGGCGCAGCAGGGCGGCGAGTTCGGGGGCGGTGTGGGGGACGGGTACGGGGAGGTCGCCGTAGGCAGTGGTCCCGGGTTCGGGAAGGAGCGGGGAGCGGCCGGGGGCGGGGCGGGGGTTCATGGGGTGCGGTCCTTCTGACGGGTCTTCCACTGCCGGTACTTCCCGGGCAGGCACACCGAGCAGGGCCGGTAGGCGGCGGCGATCGCGGTGGCCTCGTCGGCGAAGAAGACGCGGTGGCGCACGTAGCCGCCGGCGGCGATGGCGCGCAGGGCCGAGGGGCAGTCGAGGCGGCCGTAGCGGCGGCCCCGCCGGTGGCCGCCGAGGGTACCGGGCGCGGTGCTGGAGTAGGGGCGGTTGTCGGGTCCGGTCAGGGTGTAGCGGCACGACGGGACCGGGGCGGTGCCGACAGTGGGCGCGGGCGCGGGTGTGGGCGCAGGTGTGGGCGCAGGTGTGCCGGTGGCGGCCATGGCGGCGGGGTCTCAGGCGTCGTGGAAGACGAGGCCGAGGGTGTGGCGGCGGCCGGTGCGCACGGTGCTGACGCCATGGCGAACCGGGCCGGCGCGGTGGCCGCGGGCGGAGGGGACGGGGCGGTCGCGGGTGGTGAAGATCAGACCGCGCCCCTGGGGAAGGACGGTGGCGGTGCCGCGGGACTGGGCGCGGGGGCGCTGTTCGACGAGGAGGAACTCGCCGCCGGTGTAGTCGGTGCCGTGGGCGTCGAGGCCGATGACGACCTGGAGGGGGAAGACGAGGTCGCCGAAGACGTCGCGGTGCAGGGCGTTCCAGTCACCGGGGCCGTAGCGCAGCAGGATCTGGGAGCTCTTGTCCTGGCCGGCGGCGTGGCACCTGGCGGTCCACTCGGCGAGGGTGTCGGGCCAGGGGGCGGGGCGTCCGAGCTTCTCGGCCCAGGCACGGGCGACGGTGAGCAGGCAGGGGTAGAGGGCTTCGCGCAGGGCGGCGACGGGTTCGGGCAGGTCGTGGGTGAAGTAGCGGTACTGGCCGGAGCCGAAGCGGTGGCGGGCCATGTCGACGGTGGTGCGGAACAGTTCGGGCCGGTCGTAGAGCGCGGCGATCTCCCGGCACTGGGTGGGCGACAGCAGCGGCTCGGTGAGCGCCACACCGTCCCGGTCCAACCGCTCGTGCACGCGCTGCCAGTCGAGCGAGGCGAGCGCGGGCAGGACGGCCGGGCCCGGGGCGGGCGCCGCGGTGGTGGGCGCGTCGGTGGCGAGGAGGGTGTCGTTCACGGGAGGGATCCTTGGAGGGACGGGGACGGGCGGGAGCATGGGCCCGCAGACCGGGAGGGCCGCGGACGGCGCACGGTCGGGCTGTTCCGATCGTCGCCCCTGGACGGGGCCGTGTGCTGGCGGCATTCGGACACCGCGTCGGGCGCAACGTCGGACGCGTCCCGCGCGGGCGCGTCCGACCTCGGGCGCGTCCGGCGGCGGGCGTTTCCCGGTCGGCGTCGCAACGGTGCTGCGCAGGACCGCACTCACGCTCACACCGCTGTTCGCCTTCGTCTTCGTGCTCCCGCCGGTGGCCGACGCCGTCCCGGTGCTGCGGTCCGCCGCCCGGTACCTGCCCGACCACGCCGGCGCCGAGGTCATGAAGGCGGATCCGGGCCTCGACCCGGCGACGGGTCTGCTGATCCTCGCGGCCTGGACGGCGGCGGCCCTGCTGGCCGGCTGGCTCGCGCTGCGCAGCCGGGACAGCTGACCGGGTCGACACCGGACGGCCCGGTGTCAGGGCGTGCGGGACCGGGTGGGCGTCAGATCCGCGACCAGGAGCGCCAGGAGTTCCGCCGGCGCCTCGATGAAGCGGTAGTGGCCTCCCTCCAGGAGTTCGAAGGTCGTTTCGCCGCACGCCGACCAGCCGGTCATCAGCGACGGCGCGATGCCGGTGTCCCCGGTCCAGCCGATGGCGGTGACCGGGCACGGCAGCCGGACCGGCTCGGCCACGTGGTACCGCTTGTTCATGTCGACGTCGTTGCGCAGGACGCCGAGGTAGAGCGCGAGCAGGCTCGGTTCCAGGGTGCTGCCCAGTTCCGCGACGAGCCGGCGCAGTTCGGCGGCCAGCTCGTCGTCGCTCATGCCGAGGAAGCGGCCGTAGGGGCCGTCCTGCGGCGCGACCTCGGAGGAGACGAACAGCCGGGTCGGGGCGGGGCAGCCCCGCTGGACCAGCCGTACGGCGGTCTCGTACGCCGCCAGCGCGGAGCCGCAGTGCCCGAACAGGGCGTAGGGGCGGTCCAGGTGGGGGCGCAGCGCTTCGCAGAGGTCGTCGGCCAGCGCCTCGTAGGTGGTGTGGGCGGGCTCGCGCATCCGGTTCTCCCGGCCGGGCGGCTGCACGGGGCAGACCTCGACGCCGTCGACCTGTGACGGCCACTGGCGGTACATGCTCGCACCGCACCCGGAGTAGGGCAGGCAGAACAGCCGCGCCGGTGCCACCGGCGACGGCTCGCGCAGGAACCACTTGTTGCGGGTACGGGCCGTCGGAGCGTCCACTGATGACCTTCCGTGGGTGGGGTTTCTTCTCGGGTTCGGCAGCGGCCGTGGTGACGGCTCCGGCTCCCTAGGGCGTGTCCGACCATGCCCGCCGGGTCCGCGCGGTGATCGGCAGGTGCGTGAAGCCCGCGATGATGTTCGAGCGCATGCGCCGCGGCGGCCCGGCGGGTTCGAAGCCGGTGAACCGGCCGAGCAGTTCGGCGAAGAGGATCCGCAGGGCCACCCGTGCGACGGTGTGTCCGATGCAGTAGTGCGCACCGACGCCGAACGCGATGTGCTTGTTGGGCCGCCGCCGGATGTCGAAGGTGTCCGGGTCGGCGAACACGGTCTCGTCGCGGTTGGCCGACGCCAGCCACACGACGACGGCGTCCCCCGCGCGGATCGGCACGCCCCGGATCTCGACGTCGCGGGTGGCGTGGCGCATGAAGTGCTGGGTGGGCGAGGCCCAGCGCAGTGCCTCCTCCACGCCGCTGCCGAGCAGTTCCGGGTGGGCCGCCCAGTCGTCCAGGACGGCGGTCCCGGCCAGTTCGGCCATCGCCGCGATCGGCGGCTGGGCGGTGGTGACGGTCGCTCCGAGCAGCAGGCTGTAGCAGTTGGACACGATCTCGCCGGGCGACAGTCGGCGTCCGTCCAGTTCCATGGTGAGCAGCACGCTGATCAGGTCGACGCCCGGTGCGCGCCGGCGCGCGGTGACGAGGTCCTGGAAGTAGGCGAACAGTTCGCGGTGGGCGGTCACGAGGGTGGCTCGTGCTCCGGCGGCGAGCTGGAACTCGGGGTCGTCCGCGGCGATGCAGGCGTGGGCGAGCCGGACCAGCCGCGGCCAGTCCCGCTCCGGTAGCGCCATCATGGTGCCGATCACCGCCATCGGCAGGGTGGCCATGGCGGCGGCGAAGTCGTACGGGCCGCCGTCGGCCAACGGCCGGAGCAGTTCGACGACGGCCCGGCGGATCGCCTCCCGGTCGTTCTCCACCGTCTTGATCGACAGCGCCTGCTGCAGCGGGCCGCGCAGGCGCGAGTGCCGGGGCGGGTCGGTCACGGCCATCTGCCGGCCGCCGGCAGGGTCGCCCTTGCCGAGGAGGTTGAGCAGGGTGCCCTGTTCGGAGGTGAACGTGTCGTGGTCGCGCAGTACCCGGTTGGCCTCGGCGTGGGCGACGATCGACCAGTAGCCGATGTCGCCGACCGGCTGCCAGCTCACCGGGGCGTCGCGGCGCAGCCGTCGCCACGCCTCGTGCGCCCCGCCCGAGAGGTAGAGGTCGGGGTCGATCAGATCGACCGGCTGCGGGGCGAGGACCGGGCAGCGCGTGGTCGGGGGAACCGCCGTCATCGGGGCTGCCCCTCCCCCGCCCCGTCGGCCGGGTCCCCCGTCGGGCCGTCCGCCGGGCCGTCCGGGCCCGATGTCCGCATCCGGGCGGTGAGGGCCGTCGCCAGCTCGGCGACGGTCGGCGACAGGTACAGGGTCTGCGCGGGCAGGTCCACGTCGAACTCGCGCTGGGTGGCGACCAGGAGGTCGGTGGCCAGCAGGGAGTGTCCGCCGAGGTCGAAGAAGTCGTCGTCGACGCCGACCGGTTCGACGCCGAGGGCGTCGCCCCACAACTCGGCCAGTCGCGTCTGCACCTCGGTGAGGGGCGGGACGAACTCGTTGGGCACGTTGCGCGGCACCCGGGTGGCGGTGGGCAGGGCGCGGCGGTCGATCTTGCCGTTGCGGTTCACCGGCAGCTCGGGGCGGACGAGGATCGCCCAGGGGATCAGGTAGCCCGGCAGCCGGTCCCGCAGTTCGTGGCGCAGCCGCCGGCCGAGCTCGGCGTTGCCCGCCGGATCGGGTTCCGCGGGCACGACGTAGGCCAGCAGCCGGGTGCCGCCCGCCGGGTCGGGCTGCGGCAGCACGACCGCGTGCCGTACCCCGGCGAGCCGTTCCAGCTCGACCTCGACGGCGCGCGGTTCGGCGCGGTAGCCCTGGACCTTGACCTGGTCGTCCGCCCGTCCGACGAACTCCAGGGTGCCGTCGGGCAGCCATCGCACGAGGTCGCCGGTCCGGTACATCCGGGCGCCCGGCTCGGTCCCGAACGGGTCGGGCAGGAACCGTTCGGCGGTGGCGGCCGGGCGGCCCAGGTAGCCGCGGGCCAGGCCCGCCCCGGCCACGTACAGTTCCCCGCACTCGCCGACGGGCACCGGGCCGAGGTCGCCGTCGAGCACGGCGACCCTGGTGCCGCTGATCGGGCGGCCGATCGGCACGCTCCGCAGCTCCGGGAGGGTGCTGCTGGTCCAGCAGGTCGTGTACGTGGTGTTCTCGGTCGGTCCGTAGCCGTTGGTGAAGAGCAGCTGCGGGTGGCGGGCCAGCAGGTGCTGGACGTGGCTCGGGGAGGCCACGTCGCCCCCGGTGAGGACGTGCCGCACGTCGGCGAACGCCTCCGGGTGGGAGCTCGCCATCTGGTGGAAGAGCCCGGTGGTCAGCAGCAGGACCGTCACGCGCTCGGCCCGGACGACGCGCGCCACGTGTTCCAGCGTGATGGCGACCGGGGGGAAGAGGACCAGTCGGCAGCCGTTGACGAGGGGGGCCCAGATCTCGAACGTGGACGCGTCGAACGCGACCGGCGCGAGGTGGAAGAAGACGTCCTCGGCGCGGACGTCCATCCAGTCCGCGCCCCGGACGAGCCGGTCGATCGCCCGGTGGGGCACGCCGACGCCCTTGGGCTCGCCGGTGGAGCCCGAGGTGTAGCTGACGTAGGCGAGCCGGTCCGGGTCGCCGGGGCGGGCCGGAACCGCCGGCCCGGTGGCCTGCTCCCGCGCCGGGCGGCCTTCCGTCACCGTGACGACGGTGCCGGGCAGCTGCTCCCGCAGGGCCTCCTCGGTGATCACCATGCCCGCGCCGGCGTCCTTGAGCAGCAGCGCGTGGCGGCTCGCCGGGTCGTCCGGTTCGAGTCCGAGGTACGCCCCGCCCGCGATGAGGACGGCGAGCAGGGCCACGATCAGCTCCGGCGAGCGCGGCACCAGCACGCCCACGACGTCCTCCTGCGCCAGTCCGGCCGCTCGCAGTCGCCCGGCGAGCCGGTGGGCGCGGTCGTTGAGCTGCTGGTAGGTCAGGGTCCGTCCGTCGCAGGTGACGGCGGGCGCGTGCGGGGCCCGCTCCGCCTGTTCGGCGACCAACTCGTGGACCGCCCGGGCGTCGAACGGCGGCCGTCCGCTGCCGACGAACGCCGGGATGTCGGAGGTGAAGACGGTCTTGGTCAACTGCTTTCCCGCTTTCCTGTGCTGAAGTGTCCCCGTCGGGGTTGGACGCGCGACCGGGTGGGCCGTCGCCGTTGCCGCCGCTGCAGTTGCTGCTGTGGCCGCTGTGGCCGCGGCTCAGACCGCGGGCACGTGGAAGAAGGTGTCCCGCGCGGCGATGCGGCCCTGCGGCGTCATCCGGAAGAAGTCCGCGAACCGCAGCTCGACCTCACCGCCGTCGTGCAGCACGCCGCGGAACAGGCCGTGCACCGCCACCTCGTCGTCGGTCGTGACCACGGTGGCCAGGGTGTGCACGCCGGTGCGGATCACCCGCTGGTCGCGGTAGAAGCGTTCCAGTTCGGCGTGCCCGACCATGGGCCGGTACCCGGGGCGGTGGTAGCGGGCGTCCGGGGTGAACAGGGCGACCAGCGCGGGCACGTCCCCGGCGTCGACGAGCTGGTAGTACCGGCGGACCTGGGACGCCCCCAGTGCCGGGGCCGTCGGGGGTGCTGCCGCGATCGGGGTTTCAGGTGGTGCCGGCGCTGCCGGTGTGTCGTCGGGCTGGGAGAGGGTGTGGGCCATGCCGAGGTGCTTCCTGTGATCGCTGTCGGAGCTGTCGGAGCTGTTGGAGCTGTTGGAGCTGTCAGAGTCGTGAACGTGGTGAGAGGTCCGGTACGGCCGCGGCGTCCGGGGCGTCCTCGAGCGCGTCGACCAGGCGCGCCGGCGTGGGCGCCTGGAACAGCGCGCCGAGGGTGAGTTCGCGGCCGAACCTCACCCGCACCCGGTTGACCAGCCTGGTCGCGAGCAGGGAATTGCCGCCCAGCGCGAAGAAACCGTCGTCGACGCCCACTGCGGGCCGGCCGAGCACCTCGGCGAACAGCGCGCACATCGTCCGCTCCGCCGGGGTGCGCGGCCCGGGGCCGGACGGTGCCGGTGCGAGGTCCGGGACGGGCAGCGCGGCCCGGTCGATCTTCCCTCTGGGGGTCAGGGGAAAGGCGTCGAGCGTGACGATCACCGAGGGCACCATGTAGTCCGGCAGCACCGCCGAGGCGTGCTCCCGCACCGACGCCGGGTCGAGCCCCGAGTCCCCGGCCGGGACGACGTAGCCGATCAGACGCCTGCCGGACGGGGCACCCGGGCCGGCGACCACGGTCGCCTGGGCTACGGCGGGGTGACCGGCCAGCACCGCCTCGATCTCGCCCGGTTCGATGCGGAACCCGTGGAGCTTGACCTGCTCGTCCGCTCGGCCGATGAACTCCAGCTCCCCCTCGGCGTTCCAGCGGACCACGTCGCCCGTGCGGTACATCCGCTCCCCCGGTTCGCCGAACGGGCACGGCACGAACTGGCCGGCGGTGCGGCGGGGGTCGTTCAGGTACCCGCGCGCCACGCCCGCACCGGCGACGTACAGCATGCCGGCCACCCCCGGCGGCACCGGCGACAGCGCCTCGTCCAGGACGTACACCCGTCTGTTGTCCATCGGCCGGCCGAGGGGGACGACGTCGGGCACGGCCTCGCCGGGGCGGAGCACCCGGCGCGTGGTGAACGTGGCGGCCTCGGTCGGGCCGTACCCGGCGACCACCACGGAGTCCGGACACCGTGCCAGGACGCGCCGTACCGCGTCGGCCGGCACGATGTCACCGCCGGTCCACACCTGGCCGACCCCGGCCAGCGTGCCGGGGGACTCCTCGGCGAGCACCCGGAACAGCCCGGCCGTCAGCCACAGCGCGCCGACCCGGTGGTCGACGATCAGCCGGTGGAGGTCCGAGAGCGCCAGTTCCCCGGGCGGGGCCACGACCACCCGGCCCCCGTTGAGCAGCGGTACCCACCACTCGAAGGTCGAGGCGTCGAAGGCGTGCGGGGAGTGCGCGAGCACACGCGGGCCGCCCTGCTCGCGCCAACAGCCCTGCGCGGTCATGCTGATGACGTTGCGGTGGCTCAGGGCCACCCCCTTGGGCGTGCCCGTGGACCCCGAGGTGTACAGCACGCACGCCAGGTGGTCCGGGCGCAGCGGCACGACGGGGTCGGTGGCCGGCTCCTCGGCGAGGCCGGGGTCGGCGTCGACGACGACCACCGGTGTGCCGTGGGACGGTGCCTGCTCCCGGGTGGCCCGGTGGGTGAGCAGAACCACCGCCCCGGTGTCGTCCAAAACGCGCCGCAGGCGGGCCGTCGGGGCCCGGGTGTCCAGCGGCACGTAGGCGCCGCCGGCCTTGCCGATCGCCAGGACCGCCACCACCACGTCGGCGGAGCGTTCCATGAGCACGGCCACCGTGCTGTCGCAGCGGACGCCCAGGGCGATGAGCCGGTGGGCCAGCCGGTTGGCCCGGGCGTTCAACTCCGCGTAGGACAGGGTGGTTTCCCCGCACACCACGGCGGGCGCATCGGGTGTGCGCGCGGCCTCGGCCGCGAAGGCCAGCGGCACCGTCGGGTGCGGCAGCGGCCGCGTGGTGCGGTTGCCGGCCACGACGGTCCGGTGCCGTTCCGCCTCGGTGAGGAGGTCGGGCCGGCCGATCGGCCGGTCCGGGTCGGCGGCCACCGCGTGCAGGAACCGGAGGAACCGCTGCTGGTGGGCGGCGAGTTCGGCCTCGGAGTAGAGCGCGGGGTTCGCGTCGACGTCGAGCCGGGGCTCGGTGGCGTCGGAGCGGTCGTAGACGGAGAACGAGAGGTCCTCGACCGGCCCGTTGGACAGGTTGTGCACGGTGGCCCGGACCCCCGCGAAGTCCAGGCGGTAGTAGAAGGACATGATGTTGACGACGGGCCCGAAGAGGACCCGCTCCGAGCGTGCCGGGTCCAGCTCCCGGCGCAGGTCCTCGCTGCGGTGGCGCTGGTGCGGGCGCAGGGCTGCGACCTCCTCGGCCACCTGTCGCGCGAGGGCGGACAGACCCTGTCCGGGGTGCACGCTCAGCCGCAGCGGCACCACGTTCGCCACCATGCCGGGGACGGCCGGCACGGAGGAGCCGGTGCGCCCGGTCACCGGCATGCTGAGCACGATGTCCCGTTCGCCACTGAGGCGGTGGAGGTACGCGGCGACCGTCGCGGTGAAGGCGGTGGGCCAGCTCGCCCCGGCGGGTCGCGCGGCCCGCCGCAGCGCGGCCAGGGTGGGCGAGTCGAGGCTGCCGGTACGGCGCAGGAAGCCGTCCGAGGCGGCCGCCGAGCGGCTGGCGAGGCTGACGGGATCCGGCCGGCCGGCCAGCCGGGCCGCCCAGAACGCCCGGTCCTGTTCGGGCTGTTCCGACGCGTGGTGGGCGGCGTCGTGCGCCAGCAGGAGGCTCAGCGGCCCGAAGGCCGGTCCTGTCCCGCCCCTGCCCTCGACCAGTCCCGTGTAGGTCTTGGCGACGCGGCGCGCGATCAGCGACATGCTGAAGCCGTCGACCGCGATGTGGTGGACGCGCTGGTACCAGAGGAAGCGGTCCGGCGCGACGGTGAACAGGGCCTGGCGGAACAGCGGGTCCCGGGTGAGCCCGACCGGCGTGGACAGGTCGGCGCGCATCCAGCGCTCGGCCGCCCGCAGCGGATCCGGTGTCGACGTGAGGTCGACGTGGTGCATCGTCCAGTCGGGCGCCGGGGTGACGACCTGCCGGGGGCCGTCGGCACCGTCGGTGAGGCGGACGCGCAGTGACTCCGTCTCGTCCACCACGCGCCGCACGGCCGTCTCGAACAGCTCCGGGTCGATCGGCCCGGGGATGTCCACGTACTCGCCGGTGTTGTAGGCGGGGCTGCCGGGGCGCAGGTGGTGGGCGAACCAGATGCCGGACTGCGCCGACGACAGCGGCAACTCGTGTCCGTCGCTCATCCGAGCTCCTCCAGGACGGCCGACAGCGCGTCGGCGAAGGGCGCCACGTGGGGCGGCGAGAGCATGTCGTGGTGGTTGCCGGGTACCTCGACCACGTTCAACGCCCCGCGGGTTCGTTCCCGCCACCGGGCGGGGACGACGACCGGGCCGGCCAGCGAGGGGTGGGCCTCGGCGCTCGTGAACAGGTGGATCGGTGTCCGCAGCCGTGCCGTCGACCGGTAGCGTCGGGCGGCCTCGCCGTTGGTGGTGAAGACCCGCACCATGCGTTGCAGTTGTTCGGTGCGCCCCCGCCGGGGAAGGCGCTCACCGGCGTTCGCGTCGTGGAGCAGCAGGGAGAGGACGTCCTGCTCGTCGAGCTCGTGGAGGTCCCCGACCGACCCGTCGGCGGCTCCGGCGGTGGACGCGGGCGCTCCGACGTCGATGATCCCGAGGAATCCCGGGGGGTTCCCCTGTTCCTCCAGCAGGCGGGCCATCTCGAACGCGACCAGCCCGCCGAAGGACCAGCCGGCCAGCAGGTACGGGCCGTCGGGCAGGACGGACCGCAGCTCCCGCAGGTAGCGCTGCGCCTGCTCCTCCACGGTGGCCAGGGGCGGCTCGTCGGTGTTGTAGCCGACGGCCTCCAGGCCGTGGACGGGCCGGGCGACCGCAGGGGATTCGGCGAGGCGCCCGGTGAGCTGTCCGGCCAGGTGGAGGAAGGAGCACACGTCGCCGCTCTGCGGGTGCACCAGGATCAGCGGCGCCCGGCGGCGGTCCCCCTCGGCCAGCGGGACGACGAGCCGGCGCAGCGCCCGGGACGCGTCGGGCAGCTCCGCGCACAGGCCCTCGACGGTGGGATGGCGGAACACCGTGTTCAGCGGCACGGTGACCCCCCACTCCTGCCGGATCGCCTCCACCAGCTCGACCGCCCTGAGGGAGTGCCCGCCCAGCGCGAAGAAGTCGTCCCGGACGCCGACCCGCGGGGTGCCCAGCACACGCTCCCAGATCCCGGTCATCAGGAGTTCCGGCAGGTCCCGCGGCGGTAGCGCACCGGCCTCGTGGCCGCGGCGGGCGGGCGCGGGCAGGGCCCCGCGGTCCACCTTGCCGTTGGTGGTCAACGGGATCCGGTCGAGCGCGGTCAGCGTCGTCGGCACCATGAACTCGGGCAGGGTCTCGCGCAGGGAGCGCCGCAGGTCCCCCAGGTCACCGGGCCGGTCCTGCCACACCAGGTAGCCGGCCAGTTCGGCGTCCGTCCCGCCGCCGCGCACCGTCACCGCGGCCCTGGCGACTCCGGGCTGCGCGCACAGCGCGGCCTCGATCTCGCCCAGCTCGATGCGGTATCCCCGGATCTTCACCTGCTCGTCGGTGCGGCCGAGGAAGACGAGGCTGCCGTCCGGCAGGTACCGCGCCAGGTCGCCGGTCCGGTACAGCCTGCCGCCGGCCGCGCCGAAGGGATCCGGCACGAAGCGCTCGGCGGTCAGCCCCGGCCGGTTGGCGTAGCCGCGGGTGACGCCGACCCCGCCGATGTGGATCTCCCCCGGTACGCCGACGGGAACCGGGGCGCCGGCCGGGTCCAGCAGGTGGATCCGGAGGTTGCCGAGCGGCCGGCCGATCGGCACGGACCCGCCCGGCCGGGCCAGGTCCCGTTCGGCGTCCACGCGCCGGGTGACACAGCCGACGGACGCCTCGGTGGGACCGTAGCCGTTCCACAGCGTGGAGACCCGGTCGAGGAGCCGCCGGGCCAGGGCGGGCTGGAGCGGTTCACCCACGCAGATCGCCTGGAACCGGCCGCCCTGCCATCCGCCGTCCAGCAGCAGGAGCCAGGTGGCGGGTGTGGCCATGAGCGTGGTGACGCCGAACTCGCGCATCATCTCCGTCAGGCGCGGGCCGTCGACGGCGACCTCCGACGGGGCGATCACCACGCTCGCGCCCCAGGCCAGGGGCATGAGCACCTGCGGGACGATGACGTCGAAGGAGATCGAGGCCACCGAGGCGACGACGTCGTCCCCGCCGAGGTCCAGCTGCCGGCCGCGGACCACCAGGTAGTTGACCACACCCTCGTGCGGGACCAGCACGGCCTTGGGGCGGCCGGTCGAACCGGAGGTGTAGATCGAGTACGCCAGGTTGGCGGGCGTCGCGAGCGGTGGCAGCGGGTCGTCCGGCCGGGCCGCGATGAGCCGGGCCTCGGTGTCCATCCGCACCGTCGCGGCGCCGTGGCTCGGGAGCCGGTCGGCCAGGGAGTCCTGGGTGAGCAGCAGCGGCACGTCGGCGTCGGCGAGCATGAACGACATGCGCTGCGCCGGGAGGTCCGGGTCCAGCGGCAGGTAGGCGGCGCCCGACTTGAGGACGGCCAGCAGGGCCACGACCAGGTCCGCCGAGCGCGGCAGGCACACGCCGACCAGGCGTTCCGGCCGTGCTCCCCGGGCTCGTAGGTGCCGGGCCAGCCGATTGGCCCGGCGGTCGAGTTCCCGGTAGGTCAGTCGCTCGGCGCCGCAGCGGACCGCCACCGCGTCGGGGGTCCGCCGGGCCCGCTCCTCGACCAGCTCGTGCACGCAGAGGTCCGCGGGAAAGGGTTCGTCGGTGGCGTTGGCGGCCACCAGCAGCGCTTCGCGTTCGGCCTCGGTGAGCAGTTCCAGGCGCGAGACGGGACGGTCGGGATCGCCGGCCGCGGCGTCCAGCAGCCGGAGGTAGTGGCCGACCAGGCGCTCCACGCTCGCGCGGTCGAACAGATCGGTGTCGAAGGCCACCGTCCCGGTCGTCCCGCCCGTGCCGGCCGATCCTTCGGCGATCACCAGGCTGAGGTCGACCTTGGCCGTGCCGTTGTCGACCTCGATCCGTTCGACCTCCGTCCCCAGCAGCCGGAGGGAGGCGGTCGGGTCGGACAGGCCGGCGAACATCACCTGGAACAGCGGGTTGCGGTCGAGACCGCGGGCCGGCCGCAGCTCCTGCACCAGCCGCTCGAACGGCACGTCCTGGTGCGCGTAGGCGTCCGCGGCGGTCCGGCGGACCCGGTCGAGCAGCTCGGCGAAGCTCGGGTCGCCCGCGAGGTCGGTGCGGATGACCACGGTGTTGATGAACGAGCCCACCAGCGGGTCGAGTTCCGGACGGGTGCGGCCCGCGACCGGGGTGCCGACGGCCACGTCCGACTGCCCGCTGTAGCGGGCGAGCAGGGCCTGGAACGCGGCGAGCAGCGTCATGAACATCGTCGCGCCGTGCCGCCGGCCCAGCAGCCGCAACCGCCCGGCCAGTTCCTCGGGCACCGTGAAGGTGATCCGCTCGCCCCGGCCCGCGGGGGGCGGGCCGCGCGCCCGCTAGGAGGGCCGGGCCACCGGCCACCCCCCGGACAGCTGTGCGCTCCAGTAGTCCAGTTGGCGCTGCAGGCGTTCGCCGGAGAGGCGGTCCCGCTGCCAGTGGGCGAAGTCCGCGTACTGGATCCGCAGGGGCGGCAGCTCGTGCTCGCGGCCTTCCAGCCGGCTCCGGTACATCGCCGACAGGTCGTCCCACAGCAGCGGCATCGACCAGCCGTCGACCGCGATGTGGTGGACGACCACCACCAGGACGTGTTCGTCCTCGTCGACCCGCAGCAGTGCCGCGCGCAGCAGCGGGGCGGTGGCCAGGTCGAACGGGCGCAGGATCTCGGCGTGGACGAGATCGAGGGCCAGCCGCGTCCGGCGCTCCGCGGGCTCGGCCCGCAGGTCCGTGACGGGCAGGTCGAGCACCCGGGCCGGTTCGACCGAGGGGACGGGGCGCCCGTCCTGCTCGGGGAAGGCGGTGCGCAGGACTTCGTGGCGCCGCACCAGCTCGGTGAGGCTGTGGCCGAGGGCGGCCACGTCCAGCGGGCCGTGCAACCGGAAGACCTCGTGGACGTTGTACATCGCGGGGCCGTTGGACAGCCGCTCGATCAGCCACATGCGTTCCTGGGTGAACGACGTCACCTGCGCGCCCTCCGGGCGGCGTGGGACCGCGTCCCCCGGCTCGCCCTCGGCGGCCCTGCTCCGGGCCGCGCGGACGCGTTGGTCCAGCAGGGCCCGGGTGGTGGCCGGCGTGGAACCGGTCGGTCGGCCGGGCTCGGATCGACTGTGCGGTGCCTTCACGGGTGACGGGCCTTTCCGGCGGGGAGCGGTTCGGCTTCGGCGGGGAGCGGTTCGGCTTCGGCGGGGAGCGGTTCGGCTTCGACGGGGAACGGTTCGGCTTCGGCGGGGAACGGTTCCGCTTCGACGGGACGCGGTTCCGCTTCGGCGGCGCCGAGGTCCACCAGCAACGCCGCGTCGACGGCGTCGGCGAGTTCGGCGACGGTCGGATGGAAGAACAGCAGGGTGACCGGCAGTTCGAGGTCGAGTGCCCGGCCGAGTCGGGACATGATCTTCGACGCGAGGAGCGAATGGCCGCCCAGCTCGAAGAAGTCGCCGTGCACGTCGTCCGGGGCGGCACCGAGCACCTCGGCCCAGATCTCCAGCACGAGAAGCTCGGTCTCGGTCGCGGTCCTCGCGACGGGGGCGCCGGCCCGGTCGGCACCGGACCGCGGGGCCGCGGGCGGCACGGCGGGAGTGGCGGGGGCGGAGCGGCTCGCACAGAGGCCGGGAGGGGTCTCCCACGCCGATATCGGCCGTTCGGGGCTGCCGACGAGCTGGTCGAGCAGCGCCCTGAAACCCTCGGAGAGCTGCCGCACCGTGTCGCGGTCGAAGAGGTCGGTGGCGTAGCGGATGACGCCGGTGACGCGGTCTCCGCGGTCCGTCAGGGAGACCTCGATGTCGAACTTCGCCACCTCGTTCGGTATCCGATGGTCGCTCACCTCGATCCCCGGGAGGCCGGACGGGAGCGCGGGCGGATCCTCCAGCTGGAACATGACGGTGAACAGCGGGTGTTGGCCGAGATCGCGTTCGGGCCGCAGCTCCTGCACCAGCCGTTCGAAGGGGACGTCCTGGTGGGCGTAGGCCTCCACCGCGCACCGCCGTGCCCGGGCGAGCACGTCGGTGAAGCCGGGGTCGCCGGACAGGTCGGTGCGCAGGACGAGCGTGTTGACGAAGAAGCCGATCAGCGGCTCCACCTCGATCCGGGTCCGTCCGGAGATCGGCGTCCCCACCGTCACGTCGGCCCGTCCCGTGCAGCGCGCCAGCAGGACCTGGAAGGCGGCCAGCAGCGTCATGAACGGCGTGACCTCGTGGGCGCGCCCCAGTGCGCGGACGCGGTCGGCGAGTTCGGCGGGGATCTCGATCTCGACCTGGTCGCCCCGGCCCGACCAGACCGCGGGGCGGGCCCGGTCCGCCGGGAGCACCGACGGGCTGAGGTCGGCCAACTGCTCGCGCCAGTAGGCGAGTTGATCGTGCAGTGCCGTTCCGTCCTGGTGGTTCCGTTGCCAGTCCGCGAAATCGGCGTACTGGACGGGCAGGTCCGCCAGGGCGATCGGCCGGCCTTCGACGGCGGCACCGTATCCGGCGGAGATCTCCTGCCACAGCACCGACAACGACCAGCCGTCACAGGCGATGTGATGGATCACCAGGAGCAGCAGATGGTCGTCGGGGGCGGTGCGGATCAGTCGGGCCCGCAGCATCGGAGCGGTTCCGAGGTCGAACGGGGCCGCCAGATCGGCGGCCACCAGCTCCCGGACCCGCTGCCGGGCCCGCTCCGCCGGGGCGTGCGTCAGATCGGTGATCGTCGGCACGAAGGTCCCGACCGGGTCCGTGACGTGGCGCGGGCCGTCGCCGGAGTCGACGATCCTGCCGCGCAACACCTCGTGGCGCCGCACGACTTCGGTCAGCGCCCGGACGAGCGCGTCCTGGTCCAGCCGGCCGCGCAGGCGAACCGCGGTCGGGACGTTGTGGTCCGGCCGACCCGGCCGCAGCCGGTCGAGGAACCACAGCCGTTGCTGGGCGAAGGACAACAGGGTCGGAGCGAGAGCGCGCCGATCGGAGCCAGGCATGACGGATCCACCTTTCACGGCGATCGGGAACGCTCGAACGCCCCGGAAATCCCCTCGCCGATTCGCTACATCGCGATCAGTACGGCGGATAGTAGGCAGCTCCCGTCTCACTCCGCAAGACAGGAAACGGGGTTGCAGGCATCAGGACAATCTTTACGCCAGTCCACCGGATTCCTTATGTAGATCGAACACGCTCGACGGCTAGCATCGGCGCGATCGGCCGCGAAACCGCCTCTGACGTGCCCTCATGATGCCGGTTGAGCAACCCACTTCCGTGGACGGGCGCCACGTGATAATTCTTCTTTCACCAGGTGGGCGGCCGGGTGAGCCCCTTTCGCGCCTCCCCCTTCAATGTTCCGAATGAGATCGGTGAACCAGTTGCATGAACTCATCCGTTGAATATGAACTCACTTCGTTCGCATGAACTCGGAGAAGGCATGACGCAGCAGCAGAGCCTGGTGGGTTCATTCGTCTCGCACGCCACCGGCCATCCCGGCGATCCGGCGTTGGTGTGGCACGGAGAAGAGACGACCTACGGTGAACTCCACCGACTGGCGGAGCGGGAACGCGTCCGGATCGGCCGGCTCGCCCCGGACGAGGACGAGCCGATCGGCATCCTGGCCGCCAAGTCGCCCTCGACGATCGCCCTGGTGCTCGCCTGCCTGCTCGAAGGGCGGCGCTTCCTGCTGCTGCCGGCGCCCACGCCGGAGGGAGGAACGTCCCACGCGTTGGTCGAACGGGCCGGAATCCGGCACGTCCTGACGCCGGAGAGCCCCCGGGCGCCCGGGCCGGGCGCCCCGGACCGGCCGGCGGAACCGAGGGCGGCGCGCGATACGGAGCCCGCCGACATCTCCTTCATGTTCACCACCTCCGGTTCCACCGGGCGGCCGAAGATCGTGCCGCTGAGTACGGGGGCGGTGGACCGCTTCACCACCTGGGCCGGCGAACGGTTCGGCATCCGTCGGGGGACCACGGTCCTCAACTACGCGCCGCTCACCTTCGACCTGTGCCTGCTGGACATCTGGACCACGCTCAAGTACGGCGGCCGCGTCGTCCTGGTCGATCCGGCCCGGGCCACCCACCCGGGCCACCTGCTGGACCTCGTCTCCCGCCACCGGGTCCGACTCGTCCAGGCGGTACCGATGTTCTACCGGCTGCTGGTCGACGCGGCCGCCGGGAGCGGCCGGCGGCTCGACACGGTCGAGCACGTCGTCTTCACCGGTGACAGCATGCCCGCCCGTTGCCTGGCCGAACTTCCGCACCTGTTCACCGGCGCGCGGCTCTACAACGTCTACGGCTGCACCGAGACCAACGACAGCTTCCTGTACGAGGTCGACGGCACCGAGCCGGCGGACGGCCCGGTGCCGATCGGGCGCCCGCTGCCCGGCGTCCACGCGGTGATCGTCGATGCCGAGGGCGGGATCGTGACCGGGCCGGGAACCGGCGAGCTCCATGTCGCGACGCCGTTCCAGACCACCGGCTACCTGGACCGGGAGCAGAACGCCGGCAGGTTCGCGACCCACCACCACGCAGGGGAGACGCGGCGCTACTTCCGCAGCGGCGACCTCGTGCGGCGCGACCGGGACGGCCGCATCACCCTGGAAGGCCGGAACGACCACCAGGTCAAGGTCCGCGGCACGCGGGTCAACACCCATGAGGTCGAACAGGTGCTGCTCGACCATCCCGACGTCGTCGAAGCGGCCGTGCTGGCCGTGCCCGACCCGGTGGCCGGCCGCCTGCTGCGGAGCGTGGTCCGTCGCGCCCCGGACAGTCGGCTGAACTCGCTGGCGCTGCGCCGGCACTGCGCACAACGGCTTCCGCTCACCGCGGTCCCCTCGACCCTGCTGATCGTGGACGACCCGCTGCCCAGGACGTCCACCGGAAAGATCGACCGCGCGCCCATCGAGCGCACCTGCTCCCCGTCCCAGCCCCCGTCCCAGTCCCAGTCCCAGCCCAGCGAAGGAACGGCCACGTGAAGCACGCCGCGACAGTCACCCGGTTCATCATCGAGGAGTTCCTGCCGGACGTCGGCGCGCACGAGTTGGACTCCGACTACGACCTCGTGGACGGCGGGGTCATCGACAGCCTCGGCCTGCTCAAGACGATCGCCTGGCTGGAGGACCGCTTCGACCTGCGCGTCGAGGAGTTCGACCTCGACCCGGACAGCTTCCGCTCCGTCGCCTCGATCAGCAGGTTCATCGAAGAGGCCCAGCCGCACCGGACGGACTCCCACTAGCCATGCACGAGGTACTGCGCGCGCTGATCGACCGGGACCGCACCGTCGACCAGGAGCTGTGGGGGTCCTTCTGGGACCAGCTGCGTGACGGCAAGCTGCGGTCCGGCGAGACGGTGGCGCTGCTGTCCTCGCTGTCCACCCGGATGCCCGAGCCGGACACGCTGGTCGCGATGATCCGCTCGCTGGACGAGCGACGGCCGGCCGTCCCCGCGCGGCCGGCCGGCACGGCCAACATCGTCGGCACCGGAGGCGGGCCGGCCACGTTCAACATCTCCACCGCGGCGGCGTTCGTCGCCGCGGCCCTGGGCGTCCGCATCGTCAAGACGGGATCCCGCGCCTATACGAGCAGCTGCGGCTCGCACGATCTGCTCGACCGTCTCGGCATCGGAAGGACCACCTCGTACGAGCAGACCGAGGCCCAGCTGGAGCGCTTCGGCATCGCCTTCCCGGGGAACTTCGTCTACCCGCGGGAGGTGGCGCTGCTGGCCCGGAGCATCGTGCCGATGGACCTGCGGATGATCGGCGGATTCATCAACTCCGTCGGCCCCTTCCTCGCCGCGGTGCCGGTCTCCGCCCAGCTCGTCGGCGTCTCGGACCGTTCGCTGCTGCCGACTCTGGGCCATGTCGCCGCCACCGTCTCCGCCACCGTCGCCGGCCGGAGGATCTGGCTGTGCTCCAACGAGCTGGGCATCGACGAGCTCGTCAGTTCCGTCGACAACACCGTCCTCACCAATGACGGCACCGACGGGATCCGGGTGGCGGCCGAGGCTCCCGGGACCGGTCCCGGGACCGACGCGATCGCCGAACTGCGGCCGGCCGGAAGGGGCGAGGACGTGGTCGACCACTTCCTCGGCGTGCTCTCCGGGGAGGGGACGGATCTCGCTACGCGGACCGTCCGCCTGAACGCCGCCGCACTGGCCGTCGCGAGCGGGCTGGTCGACGGGTGGCCCGAAGCGATCGGGGCGGCCGACGACGCCCTGCGCAGCGGCGCCGCCCGCGAGCTCGTCGAGCGGCTGCGCGCCCGACCGGCGCGCCGCACGGCGGCCGCGGCGCGTGCGCGGTGAGCGGGTTCTTCGCGCACCGGCCGCCGGACCGGCCCGGCCTGGCGATGTTCCTCAACGCCGGAGACCCCCCGCTGCCGGTACTGGCCGACGTCATGCGGATGCTCGACGACTGCCGGGTGGACTGCCTGGAGCTGGCGGTGCCCTTTCCCCACTCGGTCACCGACGGGCCCGTCATCCGCCGATCGGCGCAACGGGCCCTGGCCGACGGCGGCGGACTCGACGAGGTACTCGACTTCCTCGGCGGGATCCTGCCCCGGCTGCGCCACCTGCGGGTGGCCCTGCTGGCCGACTGGAGCCACACGGTCAGGGACCTGACCGTGCCCGTGTTCGTCCGGCGGGTCGCCGACTCGGGCGTCCACGGGCTGCTCGTCCACGGCCTGCCACCGCGGCTACGGGCCGGCTGCCTGGAAGCGGTGCGGGAGGCGGGGCTGCCCGTGGTCGCCACCTGCTACGCCGCGTCGACGGCCGAGGTGAAGGCCGCGGCCGCCGAGTGCGCCACCGCGTACCTGTACCTGGTGGCCCACTACGGCCGCAGCGGCGGCAGGCTCACGGCAGACCACCGGGAGCTGGCCGCCGCGCTGGCCGAACTGCGGAAGGCGACCGCCGTACCGATCGCCGTCGGGTTCGGCGTCCGCTCCCGGGCGGACATCGACCTGCTGCACGGCCTCGGTGCCGACGCCGCGGTCGTGGGCAGCGCCGGGGTCGCCCGGATCGAGCAGGCCCTCGCCGAAGGGGCCGACGTGGTCGAGGAGTTCCACACCTTCGTGCACACCCTTTCGCCGTACTCAGCCAACACCAGGAGGCACACCCGATGATCGTCCGACGCCTTGACGAAGCGAAGACCGTGGACTGGGGCAACGGGCTCAGCCGCAGGTTCCTTCTCGAATCCGACGGCCTGGGCTACACGATGACGGACACCACCGTCCGCGCCGGCACCAAGTCGAGGCTGGAGTACCGCCGCCACCTGGAGGCCTGCTACTGCATCGAGGGGACGGGCGAGGTCGTGGACGCCGACGGCACGTCCCACCCGATCGAGCCGGGCACGCTGTACGCGCTCGACCGGCACGACGCCCACTTCCTGATCGCGAGCCAGGACGAGGACCTCCGCCTGGTGTGCGTGTTCTCGCCCGCGCTGCGCGGCGACGAACGCCACAACCTGGACTCAGCCGAATTCTCCGAGTACTGACAGGACTGACGGGACCGACAGATGATCAGGTGGAACGCCGACCAGATCGCCCTGGGCGAGGGGATCGCCCAGTGGTGCGAGGAACTCAGCTCGGGCCATCTCGAAGGGGACGCCGAAGGCGCCTTCCCGTGGGACAAGTGGAAGCTGATCAGGAGGTCCGGAATCCTCGGCCTGCCGTTCGACGAGCAGTGGGGCGGGCTGGGCCAGGACCTGCTCACCACCATGCACGTACTCGAACAACTCGGTACCGGATGCCGTGACGGCGGACTGAACTTCTCGGTCGCCACCCACCTGGTCGGCGCCGGGGTCCCGCTGCAGCGGTTCGGATCGCCGGAGCTCAAGGCGCGTTACCTGCCGGGGATCTGCTCGGGAGAGACGATCGGGGCGCACGCGATCAGCGAGACCGAGAGCGGCTCCGACGCGCTGGCGATGAGGACCACGGCCACCCGCGAGGACGACGGCTTCGTGCTGCGGGGCGGCAAGTCCTTCATCACCAACGGCCCGGTGGCCGACGTGTTCGTGGTCTACGCGCGCACCCACCCGAACGGCGGCCCGCTCGGCATCACCGCCTTCGTCGTCGAGCGGGACACCCCGGGGCTCGTCGTCGGGCCGCCCGTCGCCACCATGGGGCTGCGGACCGCTCCGCTGGGCGAACTGCACTTCGACGACTGCAGGGTCCCCGCGTCCGCCGTGATCGGCCGGGTCGGATCCGGGTTCCTGGTCCTGGACCACGTGATGAAGTGGGAGATCCTCTGCTCCTTCGTCATCAACACCGGGCAGATGCGGTACCGGCTCGACCGCTGCGTCGAGTACGCCAAGGAACGCGTCCAGTTCGGCCATCCGATCGGCTCGTACCAGTCGATCTCCCACAAGCTCGTGGATATGGGCATCGGCCTGGACACCGCGCGGAAATGGCTCTACGACACGGCGGTTCGGCTGACGGAGGGCGAGAACGTCACGAGGGACATCGCCGTCAGCAAGCTCGTCGCCAGCGAGAGCAACCTCTCCTCCGCACTGGCCGCCGTGCAGATCTTCGGCGGCAGCGGGTACCTGGCCGAGTACGGGCTGGAGAAGGATGTGCGCGACGCGGTCGCCGGCCCGATCTACTCGGGCACCTCGGAGATCCAGCGCAACCGCGTCGCCGCCATGTTGGGGCTGTGACGCCTGATGCTGGTCAAGATCTGCGGAGCCGCCTCGGCCGGGGACGTGGCCTCGCTCGACAGGGCCGGAGCCGACCTGGTCGGCCTGTGGCACGGCGTTCCGGGGGGTCGCGCGGACCTGATACTCCGTCAACTCACCGTACTGGCGGACGCCGTGCACCGGACGGCGCGACTGCGTCCGGTCCTCGTGACCTTCCTCGACGACGCCGGGGAGCTGCGCGCGGCGACGGAAGCGGCCCGGGTGCCGTGGGTCCAACTGCACGGCTACCAGCCGCCGGGCCTGGTCCGCGCCCTGAAGAGCACCACGGACCTCACCGTGGTCAAGGTGCTGCACCTCGGTACGGACACCCGCGCGGAGCGGTCCCTGATCGCGGCGTACGAGCGGGCGGGAACGGACCTCTTCCTGCTGGACACGGTGGCCGGGGACGGCCGGATCGGCAGTACCGGGCAACCGGCGGACCGCGCGGCCGTCCTCGGGATCGCGGACCGCCTCTCGCGCCCCTTCCTGCTGGCCGGCGGCATCACGGCCGGCAACCGGGAGGACTACCGGGAGGTGGTCGACCATCCCCTGTTCCTGGGCATCGACGTGGACACGGCGGCAAGGGACCCCGACGGACGGCTGAGCAGCGACCGGGTCACGGCCCTGCGGCGCGGCTGGCGAGCGACGGACGGCAGCGGGGTGCCCGGATGACGGCCGAGTTCATCGAGGCACTGCTGGACGCCCGCCGACCGGTGATCATGGAGCTCAAGCGGCAGGACGCCGCAGGAAACGACCTGTTCGGTGACAGGTCGGCCGCCCGCCTGGTCGCCGACTACCAGGACGTCGGCGCACCCTGCCTGTCCGTGGTGACCGGGCGGTGGTTCGGCGGCACCCAGGACCTGCTGCGCGAGGTCGTGGAGGCGACGGACCTGCCCGTGCTGCAGAAGGACTTCATCACCCGCAGGAGCCAACTGCACCAGGCCCGCGAGAGCGGCGCCTCCGCGGTCCTGCTCACCGCCGCGCTGCTGCCCCGCGCCACCCTGGGCCACCTGGTCGACCTCGGCCTGCGCCTGGGCCTGACGCCGTTCGTCGAAGTCACCACCGAGGAGGAGATCAGCCGCGTGCCACGCGCCGAGGAGTGCGTGGTCGCGGTGAACAACAAGGACATCGCCACCCGTGAACGCGGCGCGGGCGACCTCGGGCGGAGCTTCTCGCTCCTGCCCGCGGTGCTGAACAGCGGCACCCGGTGCCCGGTGAGCGCCGGAGCCATCCACTGCCCCGACGACGCCGCCCGCCTGCTCGGGGAGGGCTTCGCCGGTGTGCTCGTCGGGACGGGCCTCCTGCGCACCGCCGGCCTGCCGGGATGGCTGGACGGCCTCGACGCCCGCCTCGGCACCCGCCCCGACACCGGCCCCGAACCGGCTCCACCCGTCCGCCGCCCGGCGGACCCCCCACCCACCAGCGACATCCGGAGGTAACACCATGACCAGCGCGGCAACCGAGCAGTGGAAGGTCGTCGTCAACGACGAGGAGCAGTACTCGATCTGGTCCGCCGACCGCGAGTCGCCGGCGGGCTGGCACGAGGTCGGCGTACAGGGCGCGAAGGACGAATGCCTCGCGCACATCGAACGCGTGTGGACCGACATGCGCCCCCGCAGCCTGCGCCTGCGGTCCGTCCCGGAGGACGGTGCGCAGTGAACCCGACGCTCGCACCGCACGGTGCGCGCCGGGCGACGGGGCCCGTGCTCTCCACCGCCCTGGACCTCCCGGAGAGCCGGGCCCGGGGCTGGGTCGTCGTCGACTCCATGGTCGACGGCCTCGCCATGGGCGGCACCAGGATGACCCGGACGGTGACCGAGCAGGAGCTGGCCGGGCTCGCCAGGGCGATGACCCACAAGCTGGCCCTGGTCGGCCTGCCCATCGGTGGCGCCAAGGCCGGTATCGCCCCCGACCCGGACGCCGGCGTCGAACGGGAGGCCGTGATGCGGGAGTTCGGCCGTGCCGCGGCCCCGCTGCTGCACGGCGGGGTGTACCTGGGGTGCGACCAGGGCACCACCTACGCCGACCGGCGGCTGGCCTTCGAGGCCGCCGGGTACGACGTCGCCCGCCTCCCCGGCACCACCCGCCTCACCGTCGGCTGGGCCGAACTGTGGGACCACATGGCCGACATCACCGGGTTCGGTGTGGCCGTCGCGGTGCTCGGCGCCCTACGGGCCTCCGGCGCGCGGACCCCGCAGCGCATCGCGATCCAGGGCTTCGGCACCGTCGGGCGCGCGGTGGCCGGTCACCTGGCCGCCCACGGCCACCGGGTGGTGGCCGTGGCCGATGTCCGGGGCACCGTCGAGGACCAGCGCGGACTGCCCGTCGCCGAACTCGCCGCGCTCACCAGCAGCGACGGCACGATCGACCGGAGCCGGCTGCCCGACCGGGTCACGGTCCACGGCCCCGGGCAGGCGTGGCTGCACGTCGACGCCGACGTACTGGTGCTGGCGGCCTCCGCCTCCGCGGTCGACGAGGAGGCGGTGCCCGCGGTCCGGGCCCGCCTGGTCGTCGAGGGCGGGAACCTGAGCTGCACCGCACCGGCCCGCCGGCTGCTGCGCGAGGCCGGCCACACCGTCCTGCCGGACGTGGTCGTCAACGTCGGCGGAGCGGCGGCGACCGGCTGCGTGCTCACCGGGCTGGCCCCGTCCGACCTGCCGCTCCCGCAGCTGTCCGAGTGGCTGCGCGAGTGGGTCGCCGGCCGGATCGCCAGGAACTGCGAGCTGGTGCAGGAGCTGAGCGCCACGGGCAGCGCCGATCCGGTCGCACAGCTCCTCGGTTCGCGCGCCGCCGCGGCCGACGCCGGCCCTGCCGACGCCCCCGCTCCGGCCGGGGCCGCCGGAACGGGGGTCCCGACCGACCGGGCCCCCGGCCGGCGGCGCGGCCAGGAGAGCGAGGGCGTGGCCGCCGCGGCCCGGGTCTGCTCGGTGCCGGAGCCGCTCGGGGTCTTCGAGGCGCCGAAGTCCTGCAGCAGATAGCTCTGGGCCGGCGTCATGTGCTCCAACTCGTCGAGGCTGACGCTCTCGTGCAGTGCGTGGATCAGGCACTTCGGCTCCTCGCAGCCGATCACCAGCACGACCGCCTTCGGGCTGTTCGCCTGGAGGAGGGTGACCAGGGGGATGGAGCCGCCCTGCCCGGCGTACTGGGTCTTGGTGCCGGGGTACGCCTTCGCCGGCGCCTTCTCCGCGGTGTCGTAGCCGGGCAGGCTGATGTCGGCGAAGAAGCCCCGGCCGAGTTCCTGGGGCGCCGAGACGACGACCTCGGCGCCCCACGGATCGACGGCGGCGCTGTTCAGGAACTCGCTCAGCTTCCCGGCGGCCTTCTCCGGGTCCTCCAGCGGCGCGAGCCGCATGCCGATCCGGGCGGTCACCGTGTCGATGAGCTGGTTGACCGGCTGGTCGTGCGGCGGGAGTTTCGAGGTCGGACCGATGACGTTGATCGAGGGCCTGGTGTACAGGCGGTCGCCCAGCGGGCCGGTGCCCAGCAGCTTCATTCCCTGGACGACCCCGGCGTCGGCGCGGAACGCGGGCGCGCATCGCACGAGTCATGGATAGAGTGCGAACCACCATGGCGCGGCACCGACGTACACGGACCCTCGGACGGCCACCCGGGCGGAGCAGCACCCGCCGGACGGCGCGCCACCGGCGTCCTGGCGGCGATCACCGAAGCCACCGGCCGACCTGACACCGCCCCCTTCCATCCGGTCCTCTCCAGGAGCCCTCGTGCAGCACGTCACCCTGAACAACGGCGTCCGGATGCCGATCCTCGGCTTCGGCGTCTACCAGATCCCGGCGGACCGGACCGAGCAGGCCGTCTCCGACGCCCTCGCCGCCGGCTACCGCCTGCTCGACACCGCCGCCGCCTATGGCAACGAGGAAGCCGTCGGCCGCGCCATCGAGAACAGCGGAATCCCCCGCCAGGAGCTTTTCGTCACCACCAAGCTGTGGATCCAGGACGCCCCCGCCGAGGCCAACGCCCGCCGCGCCTTCGAAACCTCACTGACCAGGCTCGGCCTGGACCACGTCGACCTGTACCTGATGCACCAGCCCTACGGCGACGTGTACGGCCAGTGGCGCGCCATGGAAGCCGTCAACCGCGAGGGCCTGGCCAAGGCGATCGGCGTCGCCAACTTCCACCCCGACCGGCTCCTCGACCTGCTCCTCAACAACGAGATCACCCCGGCGGTCAACCAGATCGAGACCCATCCCTTCTTCCAGCGCCCCGCCGACCAGGCCCTCATGCGCGAGCACGGCGTCCGGCACCAGGCGTGGGGCGGCTTCGCCGAAGGCAGGAACGAGCTGTTCACCAACCCCGTCCTCGCCGGGATCGGCGAGGCGCACGGCAAATCCGTGGCGCAGGTCGTGCTCCGCTGGCTGGTTCAGCGCGGCATCGTCACCATCCCCAAATCGGTCGACCCCGACCGGATGGCGCAGAACATCGACGTCTTCGACTTCGAACTCGACCACGACCAGATGTCCGCCGTCGCCGCCCTCGACACCGGCACGACGCTGTTCTTCGACCACCGGGATCCCGAGATGGTCGCCTGGCTCAGCCGGCGCCGCCTGGACGGCTGAGCACCGACCCCCTCCCACCGGGAGGCGAAGCCGCGCGGCCGCTCGGCGGCCGGGGCTGTCAGGTATCGGAATAGCTGAGGTCCCCGATCGTCCAGCTGCTGATGTCCTCGATGGCGATGCGGTACATGCCGCCGGTGTGGGGCAGTGCGAAGTCGCCCTGGAGGATCTTCGCCCGGTGGAGGTGGAGGTGGGTGGGCCGCGCGGGCGGGCCGTCCGCGGGCGGGGCGAAGAGGGCGGCGAACGGCTTCAGGTGATCCGAGGCCTGGAGGACCTCCGCCACCCGTTCCCACCACAGGGCCACCGGTGCGAGTCTGCCGGTGATCACCGCGCCGGGGACCACCACGGTCAAGGCCATCTGGTTGCTGTGCTCGGACTCCACCATCGCGGCGATGTCGACGAGCAGCCCATCAGGGTTCGACATGATTCCCAGGGTAGGGCACGGCCCGGTCCCCGTACGTGTCGCGGGTGAGGCGGTCGCCGACGGCGGCGTGTCCCGTCCGGAGTGCGCCAGGGCGCAGGGGTGCGCGGCCGGACACGGCGCGCCCAGAGGATTCACTCCGGTGGGAGGCGCCGCCACGGACCGTGCACGTCATGCCAACCATCCTGCCCCCAAAGCCTGTTGGGTCCCTGCCTCGCTCGGGACCGGCGGCCCCGGACGAGGCCTCCCCGAAACCGGAGGCGAAATATCCGCCCGCTGCCCGCCCGGGCCTGCTAGAGTCGTTTCAGTTGCAGTAGTGGTTCCCATGAACTTTGTGTGCGCCTGCTGATGTATTACGCAGGCGCATTTTTGTTTCCCGGCTCTTCCCCGGGTGGGTGCTCATCGCGGCGACTCGGAGTTCGCGCTGTGCGTGCTCCGGACAGCCCCTTGAAGGAGATTTTTAATGGCTAATGGCACCGTGAAGTGGTTCAACTCGGAAAAGGGCTTCGGCTTCATCGAGCAGGAGGGTGGCGGCCCGGACGTCTTCGCCCACTACTCGAACATCAACGCCAACGGCTTCCGTGAGCTGCTCGAGGGCCAGAAGGTGGAGTTCGACGTCACTCAGGGCCAGAAGGGCCCGCAGGCCGAGAACATTCGCCCGCTGTAATTCTTCTGCCACGGCACCCGCCTAGCAGCGAGGGGCCCGCACCGCGTACACAATGCCCGGTGCGGGCCTCTCGGCGTTGCCCCGGTCGCGTCCCCGGCCACTGAGCCCGCTGAACAGCACCTCCCCCGGCGGGCACCCCCACGCGAGACGCACAGCGCCGCGTCCGAATCACCCCCTGCCGTGACATCTCGATTCGAGGTCCTCGCTCCCGCCCGTGCCGGCGGGCGCCGACCGCAGGTGGCGTGCCGCACGGTTGCACCGTCCACGCCCCACCCGTCACAGCTCTCGGCCCGTTCCCTTGCGGTCTCCGTCGGCGCACCGCGCCCCGGAGCCTTCCCCGTGACGTGCCGCCCCGAGGAAGGTCTCCCGCATGAACCGCTCCACTCGCTCCTCGTACCAGAACGCCAACTCCCGTTCCAGCCGCGCCCACGGAACCCGCGCCGGCGGCAGCTCCTTCTACGGGGACCGGCCCTCCGGCGGCCGTGCCGCCCGTCAGGGCTCCTCCGCCCAGCACGAGTTCGCGATGCCGGTGAGCACCACCCCGGCGCTCCCGGCCGTCGAGACGTTCGCCGAACTGGACATGCCCAAGGCCCTGCTCTCCACGCTGACCCGGCAGGGTGTCACGGCGCCGTTCCCGATCCAGGCCGCGACGCTCCCGAACTCGCTGGCCGGACGCGACGTCCTGGGCCGGGGCCGCACCGGTTCCGGCAAGACCATCGCGTTCGGGCTCGCCGTGCTGGCCCGCACCGCCGGCCGGAAGGCCGACCCCCGCCAGCCGCTGGCCCTGGTGCTGGTCCCCACCCGCGAGCTCGCCCAGCAGGTCACCGACGCTCTCACCCCGTTCGCGCACGCGGTACGGCTGCGGATGACGACCGTGGTGGGCGGGACCTCGATCGGCCGCCAGGCCCAGGCGCTGAACCGCGGGGCGGAGGTCGTGGTGGCCACGCCCGGCCGGCTCAAGGACCTGATCCAGCGCGGTGACTGCCGGCTGGACGGGGTCGACATCACGGTCCTCGACGAGGCCGACCAGATGGCCGACATGGGCTTCCTGCCCCAGGTCACCGAACTCCTCGAACAGGTCGCCGAAGGCGGCCAGACGATGCTGTTCTCCGCCACCCTGGACCGCAACGTCGACCGCCTGGTGCGGCGCTTCCTGAAGGACCCGGTCACCCACTCCGTGGACCCGTCCGTGGCGACGGTCAGCACCATGGAGCACCACGTGCTGCAGGTGCAGAACTTCGACAAGAACGCCACGATCGCCCACATCGCCTCGCGTGACGGCAGGGTGATCATGTTCACCGAGACCAAGCACGGCGCGGACGGCCTGGTCGAGGACCTGCTCGCGAACGGGGTCAAGGCCGCCGCCCTGCACGGCGGCAAGTCCCAGCCCCAGCGCACCCGCACCCTGGAACAGTTCCGCACCGGCCAGGTGACCGCGCTGATCGCCACCAACGTCGCCGCCCGCGGCATCCACGTCGACGGCCTCGACCTCGTCGTCAACCTCGACCCGCCGGGCGACCACAAGGACTACCTGCACCGCGGCGGCCGCACCGCCCGGGCCGGCGAGTCCGGCACCGTCGTCACCCTCGTCCTGCCCAACCAGCGCCGCGCGATGGCCCGCATGATGACCACCGCCGGCATCACCCCCGTCACCACCAGGGTCACCGCCGGTGACGAGGAGCTCGTCCGCATCACCGGCGCCCGGGTGCCCACCGGCGTGCCCGTCGTGATCCCCGACCCCGTCGTCGAGCGGCCGCGCCGCAGCGCGTCCACCAGCCGGGGCCGCCGCGGCCGGGGCGGCCCCGCCACCACCGGCGGCAACACCCGGGCCGCCTCCGGCCGCGACAACCAGGGCTCCGCCGACCGGCGCCGGGCACCCCGGCGCGCCGCCCTCTCCGCGTAGCACCCGACGGGCTCGGCCCGCCGCACCGGCCGGGCCGCCTCCCCCTGGCACCCGAGGGCGCCACCCGGGGC